>JAAVHR010000056.1 GCA_014799595.1 Clostridiales bacterium
AGGGGAACAATTGCATCATGAATAGGGATAATTCTGTTTTTTCCTGCATCTGTTTTCATCCCGCCAATCATATATTGTTCTTCCAGATGCACGTTTGCACTCTCTATTTCCAATAGTTCTGCAGGGCGACATCCAGTATATATGTAAATTGGTATAATATCTACATTGTTTATAGTTCCAAGTGCATCCCATAAGCTAGCAATTTCTTCATCTGTAAATCTTGTGTGAATTGGAATTCCTGTTTCTGTGAATTCAAATACAAGATGTTCTGTAATATCATGTTCACAATATTCATTCATAACAGCATATTTCCACATTCCACGAACAATCGCCCTCATATTCCAAACAGAGGAACGTGATTTGCTGGATTGGGCAGAGATACAGTTTTGTAGGTCTTGAGCCCGTATGGAAATGATTTTTTTATCATGAATAGGAGAGAACATATTGAAAGCAATGCCATAATTCTTCCAGGTGGATGCTCCTGGCTTTGCCTTAAGAGAATTGCGGTAGGATTTCCATTTATCAAAAAGTTCTGCAAAGGTAGGTATTTCTGAATACTTCTGATGTTCGGGGATAATCCCTCCATTATTATATTCTGTTAAAAAGGCAATTGCACTTTCTTTTTTTACAAAGTATCCAATATATCGCTGTTTTCTTTTTATAGTTCCATCAGCTTGTTCTTCCAGATAAGATACACGAACAGCCCAAGGTTTCCTTCGTTTTCCTGAAAGTTTTACAATACTTCCATATCCGTTTGGTAATTTCATTTAAGTACCTCCAATCAGTTTAAAAACATTTTTTGTATACTTAATTTTATATGGATGGAAGGACAAAATAAATAGGATTTTATAAACGAAAAAGCGGAAGCATAAAAAGAGAGTACGATAAAAAATGTGATTAAAGGATGATTAAAAAATTGACAAATAAGCATAATAATTTAATAAAAATGTGCTAAAAAATGCTAATTGTTATTCACTTTTTTAGCATTTCAATGTATAATATATCTATAACAATTTGTGGTACATTTAAAATGTACCACAATAAAGAGGTGTTGATTATGGCATATACGGCAGATAATATAGCGAAATACGTAGTTGATAGATGCGTAAGAGAAGGTAAAGCAATATCAAATTTACAGTTACAAAAAACATTATATTATATACAATTGAATTTTATAAGGTTATTTGATAAGGTTGCTTTCTTTGATGATTTTGAAGCCTGGGATTACGGACCCGTTGTTCCAAGTGTGTATGAGGAATATAGGCAATTTGGAGGAGCACCAATATGTATGATGTTTGATGGAATATTTACAATATTTTCAAACAGGGAAGAACAACAACTTGTTAACGATGTTACGGATGTTTGCGTAGATATGGATCCTTGGGATTTGGTAGACTCTAGTCATATTAAGGATGGTCCTTGGGATATTGCATACAGTAAAAATAAGAATGCTATAATCGAATTGAAAGATATGTTTGAATATGCAAAAAGGAACTGATTGTATGAAGAAAGACGAAGATATCAAAGAACAAAAAGGTGATAAAGTTTTTGCCAAATTGGATGCCAAATTGGATGCCAAAAATATACAAGAGGTAAAATCAGATACAATATCTAATGAAAATGATGCAGTTAAGGTGCCCAAGAAAGAATGCAACAGTTCATCAGAAAAGACAACAACAGAGGGGAATTCTAGCAATAAGAAGGAAGACACAAAAGAAGTGTTGGATTCAAAGTTTGGGGAATACATTGGAATAATGTGTAGTGGGAAATTAACAGAAGCTACAGAAAAAGAAATTGTAGATTTTATGATATGTTATTATGAATGGGGGTACAGGCATTCTTACTATATTATTTCGGAAAAAGTATATACAGCATATAGACAAGCAAAAGATAAAAATAGCTTAGAGTTTGTAGATGCATTAAATAATAACGCAAAAAAAATAAGAGATTCTGTTATTGTACATAGTACCAAAGCAAAAAAAGGTGTTGAAAAGTTATATGATCATATTCAATTGGAAACAACAAGACTTACTGAAGAAGTAAGACGGTTGTCAGAATTGGATAAAAAAATTGAAGACTATAATCAAATAAAAAAAGATGCCGAAAAAGTAAAAGAAGATGCTGAGAAGGTAAAAAAAGAAGTAAAACAGATGCAAGTTGAATTACAAAAATCCAAAAAGGATATAGATAATATGCAAAAAGAATATATCACAATACTCGGTATTTTTGCATCAATAGTACTTGCTTTCACAGGAGGGATTGCATTTTCTACATCTGTTTTAAATAATATTGCGAGTGCAAGTATATATAGAACGATTATAGTTACTTTAATAATAGGTTTGGTGCTTATAAATACGTTGTTTGGCTTATTCTACTATGTTGATAAGCTAGTCAATAAGGATCAAATAATCCGACCACTTGTTATATCTAATGCTGTCATCATTGTATTGTTAGGGATAACTGTATTTGCATGGAGTTATGGTTGGGTAGAATCAAGGAATGCAAGAATAGGAATTAATGATACTGGTACTTTGTCACAAGAAGAAAAAGATATAACTGTAACCAGTGGCAGTGTTTTGAAGGCTGATTAATTAATTGAATATACATAAAAATACCTCCCAGTATTGTACTGAGAGGTATTTTCGCTTGTCTTTTTAATTCCATTCAAATAACACAACTCTAAAACCTGCCTTTCTTATTGTTNCTGAACTTTTTGGTTTTAGTCCCATTCAAATAACACAACTCTAAAATTTTAACCAATATTATTGATTTGTGTTTCGCATTTTTATACTTACGCGATATTGTTCAGCATCTGGTGTATCAACAAATTCAACCGTTTTGTCAAAATTGTCTTTTACAACTTTTTTTATCTCATCCAGTGTAACATTAAAGAATTCACGTCGTTGATTAACCATATTCACTTTTTTATCCTCAAAAGCTCTATGAAGGGCTGCTTCAAGAGCTGGTGCATCATCCGAGAAAATCATTGCATGGACATCAGAAACAGGTGCTTTAGAGAGCGGAGCTTGCTGGAAAGGCATATTTAGAAAAATCATGACACTGGTATTGGTGGCAGTAGCCTACAGGCTGGATTTGCTTATCGGGGCAAGTTACATAAAAGATACAGTGACAATAGCATTCGTTGCATCAGAGGGTATTTCTATTTTGGAAAATGCAGGACTTATGGGCTTGCCAATACCAGATGTGTTGATAAATGCTATTGACGTGTTAAAAGAAAAAGTGGAAAAGAAATAACAAATAGGAGTAACATACCAGGAGAACATTATCCTCCTAACGTCCTCCTTATTTTTATATTTTATGAAAATAAAAAAAATAATACTAGAAAGTTTTTTAAAAAGATAATCATAATTTATTGTAGAATAAAAGAAAATATCATAAAATAAAAAATAAGATTATATTGCAGACATTGATGTTGAGATTATTGCTATTTTATCCAAACTTCAACCAGAAATTAGTTTCTTTCATTAGATTTGATGTAAAATGATTTAATCCTTAAGAGGATTCGTAACAAAGAATGAAATGCACTATACTGAAATTGAAAGAATTTGTTTGGATAAAATAGTATCATTAATAGACTTTTTGGTGTTAAAACAAAAATATAGTTGACAAAAACAAGAAAAAGTCCTATTATATAGACAAATGTGAAAGGAGGAGATGAAATGAATATGAATGTTATGTTCATTGAGGACTGGGCTAAGGAAGAAGTAGTTAAAGGTCTATCAAGTGCAGTGGGTGATGATTTATTAGAAAGTATAAGAAAAGCTGATTTATCAGAAAGGTATTCAAATAGTAAAAAATTTTTGAAATGGGATTNGATAAATAGAAATTTTATTAAAGCTTTTCATAACAGTAACATAGTGGCTGAATATGCAAATAGAGGTCCTTGGTTTATGGTTCCTCTAGTAGATAAGAGAAATGGTGTTGTGTACTCTGTATTAAGAGAAGATCGATTTAGAGAATTACGTAGCAAAAAAGATAGAAGAAAAAAGCCACATTATATTGATGCATTTATACAAATGTTTAATTTTGATATAACAAAATACAGGCAAGTATCTTTTTTTAATGATGATTTCCCAGATGAAGAAGTTTGCAATATTGTTCAATCTGTATTGGAGAGCTTAAATGTTGTTAGGGGAATTATAAACAGACATGCAATTATTCTGTTTGAAGAATATAATCATGAGCTAGTAAATGTTCGTTGTTGTATTGTTGATACAAACTTAAGTATTGTGTTTGAAGAAAGTTGGAATCAATATATCAAGCACGAGCAGTCAACAATTACAGAACAGGTAGTAGAAAATGAGATGAAAGAAGAACTTGTGAAACCTACTCTTGGAAAGAAAGCAAGAGCAAGGAAAGGAAGTAAAGTTAAAATATCTTCAAATGATATATTGCAAAAAGATGCAAATTAAGGAGATGTATCGGTATGGCAAAGTTATTTGATTTTGACAAAGAAAAGACCGGACGTAAATTTAATGGAGAAAGATTAAAATTAGCAAGAACATATAGAAATATATCAGCCAAGGAATTAGCAGAACAAATTGGAGTACAAAGACAGACTATTTCAATGTATGAAAATAGCAAACTAACCAATCCGGAAATAGAAAATTTGCAGAAAATGAGTGAGGTTTTACATTTTCCAATACAATTTTTCATGGAGGATGTTAAAATGAATTTGGATGAAAGTCCAATATATTTTAGATCTTTGTTGACTACAAGAAAACAGTACAGAATAGAGCAAAAGACTAAAGTGGATTTTGTTTCTGTGATTTATCAATATTTAAGTGATTATTTGGATTTTTTGGAGTTGAATTTACCTGATATTCCAGAGAATACCCCTCCTGAGGCAGCTGCTAATATATTGAGAGAGTATTGGGGATTAGGAGATAGACCTATAGACAATATAATTTATTTAGTTGAAAAAAATGGATTAATTGTGACTGATTTTGAGAGTTCGACAAATGATGTTGATGCGTATAGTCATAGAATGGAGTGTTCAAATGGGTCATATACATTTCTTATCGGATATTCAAAGAACAAAACGGCTACAGCCAGAATACATTTTGATATAGCACATGAGTTAGGTCATATTCTTTTACATAGTTGGAAAGAAGATTTAGAAAATATAGAAAAGGAAGAATTTAAAGAAATAGAGAAGGAGGCTCATGAATTTGCAGCAGCATTTTTGTTACCCAAAGAAGCGTTTATATCAGATATAGGGGGATATGCTGATAAATTACCTTATTATATTGAAATGAAGAGACGTTGGAAAGTTTCTATAGCTGCTATGATTCGACGTTCGTTTACTTTAGGACTTATTGATTCATTTGAGTATCAAAGAATGATGCGAAGTATGCAAAAACAGGGAATCAGAAAAGTTGAACCTCTGGATGATGTATTGACAACTTCCAAACCTTCATTATTAAGAGAAGGGGTTTATTTGCTATTAGATGAAAATGTATTTACACCTAAAGAATTTGTTGACGAGTTATCCCTTGAATATGGATTATCATTATATCCCGAAGAAATAGAGAGATTATTAGGTTTAAGAGAGAATACGCTGAAAATAAGGAATGATTTCAAAATCATATCATCAATTAAAGATAAACATAAGATGTAGTGATAATAGTAATTAATGATACTATATATTGATTGTGGTGATAACTTGTGTTGTGATGAATAAGTTGGATATGGATAGAACCATTTTCATAGAAAAAGGACAAGTTTGATTGGAGTTAAGATTGCCCTTGAAATTAAGGAACACTAATTGTTCCACTTATTGTTTAGCAAGAATAAGTATATCATAAGTGGGTTCTTAGTTTTAAGAATTATTATAAAGTTGATTGTGAATTCTGCATAATTTTATTCTTGGTGGATAGACTGACAGTAAGTGTCAAACTTGCGAGTGGACTGTAATCATTTTATACCACCATAGTCTTTAAAATAAAAAACATATTTTCATTTTAAATAAAATCCGTTGTACTGATATAAAAAGAGATTGGTATAACGGATTTTTTGAGAATACTGTAAATCTGTTCTTACCCAGAGAAGAAAATAACAATAAATCTGACCTGATTGTAAAAGGATTTGAAAAAATCAGACCCATAAGTTTGAATTTGCTTTTGAAAGGAAAACAATACTCATTGGTGGCAATAATAAATAGCTTCGTAAGAATAGAGGTGTAGCTTGTATGGGATTACATTTGGAATCAAACAAGTGTGAAAAGAGTTGCATGAATAAAGAATCAAGTCTATGACTATGGAAGTAGGTAAGAATCTTATCTTTATAAAATAGAATTTAGTATATATATTCTATGTTTAATATCTATATTCTGTTCCGATAGAATATAACAAAAACCGCTATAAAATAACAAAAGCACCAAATTGTGTTAAATGGTGTTATTTTATAACGGAAGGAGCATAGACAGATGGTTAGAATTTTATTATCTACAAAGCTCGGCGAACTAAGGATGACACAGGCAGATTTATCAAGACTGACTGGAATTAGACCAAACACTATCAATGAAATGTACCACGAGTTAGTCGAAAGAGTTAATTTGGAACACCTTGACCTTATTTGTGAAGCTTTAGAGTGCGAACTTAGTGATATAATGGTGCGTGTTTCAAACAAAGAACCAAAGATAAATCATACCAGAACTGGATTTCTGATATCGCCAGACAAGTAGTGCTGCAACACGCTTGTTAAAACAAAGGACGTTCATTGTATGAATGTCCTTTTATTAGATAAATTTTTATACTATAATAAAGGAAGCTAATCTATAAAAACTATGTGGAATAGCTTCCTTTTTCATTTATGTTAGCATTATCAGCAAGTGCAGCAAAAGTGTAACATTCACTATAAGGAGAGTAGGTTGAATTTATCCTAGAAATTATGTATAATATAAATAGTAAATAATTAGGAGGTGTTCAACATGACCATTAACACAGATACAATGGTTTCTATTACGGAAGCTAACCAGAATTTTTCCAAAGTAGCAAGACTAGTGGATGAACATGGAACGGCTGTTATTTTAAAGAACAATGTACCAAGATATCTTGTTATAGACTTTAGCAAAGCAGAAAATGATACCATTGCATCCAACGAGGATGTATTGAGTATATCGAAAAGGTTGATTGAGCAGAACAATGAAGCCTATGAGGTGCTTGCAAAATGATAAAATTGACAAAGGAACAGATTTTGCTGTTACACTCTCAACTAATAGAAGTTACTGGAGGTAGTGAGGGTATTAGAGATATTGGACTGCTTGAATCTGCATTGGAAAGTCCATTCCAATCTTATAGTGGAGTAGAATTGTATCCAAGCATACAGGCAAAGGCAGCGAGATTGTGTTATGGACTGGTTAAAAATCATTCAATGATGGATGGAAATAAAAGAATCGGTGTTCATGCTATGTTAGTGTTTTTATCGGTGAATGGATATGAACTTAGATATACACAGAAAGAGTTATCAGACTTGATACTGGATGTAGCCGCAGATAAAAGACAGTATGAAGATATTCTGCGATGGCTGTTAGAGCATCAAGTATGATTTAGCAAAATTTTCATTATATTAAATAGGAAGCTAATCTATAAAAACACATAGAGTAGCTTCCTATTATTTATTGTATAAATAAACATAATTTTAGAGTTGTGTTAAATTGAATAGAAATAAATTGTCATAAAATAGTAGTATACAGGTGGTACACAAAAACATAGGAAATACGGATTATTACAGATTCTATATGCAGATGCTATGTTAGCTCAAGGTGTATGCTAATCTGTTAAAAATTTAAGATTGGAATGTTTCAACTCCCCAGTTTGTAAGGAATTGGGGAGTTGTTTTAATTGTTTGGTAACTGTTCAGAACCATGAATAGTTACATTGTAGATTTTTTATAAATATCTGTTTAGTGTAAAATGAAATTTTTTTGAATAAAAATAAGTACAAAGGCTCTATTTTCTTGACCTTTCTCTTTGAAAGTGATATGATGTTAAGTGGTTAAAATATATCAGATAGGATATGACCTCATCTGATGTAGCCTCCTGGCAGATGGCAGGCAAAATAAAATTATGTCAGCAAAGCTGACTTACACGCTGCCACAAGAATGCCGAGGCATTCTTGAATATATAAGTTTAGAAACCATAAGAAAAATAGAATACGAGGTGCAAAAAAAATGGGTAATTTTGACAAATTATTAGCAAAAGTAAAAGAGTGTGACCGTAAGAAAGTAGCAGTAGCAGTAGCTGAGGATTCTGAAGTATTGCAGGCAGTTCGTGCAGCAAAAGAGCAGGATATTGCAGATGCTATTCTTGTTGGTGACGAAGCTAAAATTAAGGAAATTGCAGCATCATTGGATATTGATGTAACACAGTTTGAAATTATTAATGAACCAGACATGATTGAAGCTTCCTTGAAAGCTGTTAAGCTTGTTCATGATGGAGAAGCGGATATGTATATGAAGGGTGGTATTGATACCAAGAATTTCTTAAAAAGTGTATTAAATAAAGAAGTTGGTTTAAGAACAGGTAATGCATTATCACATGTTTGTTTGTTTGATATTAAAGGAATTGATCATTTGTTATTCTTGGCAGATGTTGCATTTATGACATATCCAACTTTAGAAGAGAAAGTACAAATTATTGAAAATACAATTCCAGTAGTAAAAGCTTGTGGTATTGAATGTCCGAAAGTTGCCCCTCTTGCAGCAGTAGAGGTAGTGAACCCTAAAATGCCTGCAACGGTAGAGGCGGCTGAATTAACAAAGATGTGCGAGGAAGGCAAGATTAAAGATTGTATTGTAGATGGACCTCTATCTTTAGATTTAGCAATTGATCCAGAAGCTGCAAAGCATAAAGGTGCTCTTGATAGAAAAATCCAAGGCGATGCAGATATTCTTTTATTCCCTGACATACATGCAGGTAACCTTGTATATAAAGCATTAGTACATACTGCAGAAGTAAAGAATGGTTGTATTTTAACAGGAACAAAAGCCCCTGTAATTTTAACCTCACGTTCAGATACATTTGAGACAAAGGTAAATTCTATTGCACTTGCAGCAGTGGTTGCAGAGACAATGAACAAATAAAATGGAATATAAAAATTCATTTAATTGAAAATAGTTACGATAATAATATGGCACGTCTGTTTTAGTATGGACGTGCCCTATATAATAAAAGGAGGACATAGACAAATGGCTTATATGAGTTTAATTTTAAATCCAGGTTCTACATCTACAAAGATTGGTGTAATGGAGGATGAAACATTAGTATTTGAAGAGACACTTCGTCATTCTACAGAGGAAATTGCAAAATATGCAACTATTTTTGAACAGAAAGACTTTCGTAAAGAAGTTATTTTGAATGTGCTAAAAGAAAAGAATTTTGACCTTAAGACATTAGATGTAATTGTTGGCAGAGGTGGTATGTTAAAACCAATTCCTGGTGGCACTTATGCGGTTTCAGACTCATTATTAGAGGATTTAAAGATTGGTAAACAGGGACAGCATGCATCAAATTTAGGTGGCATTTTAGCAAAAGAAATTGGAGATGAGCTTGGAGTTCCTTCATTTATAGTAGACCCAGTAGTTGTAGATGAATTAGCTCCAGTTGCAAGATATTCTGGAGTTCCTGAATTACCAAGAACAAGTGTATTTCATGCATTAAATCAGAAAGCTGTTGCAAAAAGATATGCAAAAGAAATTGGAAAGTCCTATGATGAATTGAATTTAATTGTTGTTCACATGGGTGGTGGAGTATCTGTTGGTGCTCATAAAAAAGGTAAAGTTGTAGATGTGAATAATGCATTAGATGGTGATGGTGCATTTTCTCCAGAAAGAGCAGGAGGAGTACCTTCTGGTGCATTGGTAAAACTTTGCTTTAGTGGTAAATATACAGAAAAAGAAGTATACAAGATGTTAGTTGGCAATGGTGGATTAAACGCATACTTGAATACAAATGATATGCGAGATGTATTAAAGGCTATGGCAGAAGGTGATGAAGAGAATAAGAATATCTTTGATGCATTTATATATCAGGTATCAAAAGATATTGGTGCGATGGCAACTGTCTTGGAAGGCAAAGTAGATAAGATTGTAGTAACAGGTGGTATTGCCTACTCTGATGTGGTTGTAAATGCAATTAAAGAAAGAACAGGCTGGATTGCCGACTTCCAGGTATATGGAGGAGAAGATGAGTTATTAGCACTTGCACAAGGAGCAATTCGTGTGTTAAGTGGTGAAGAAAAGGCTATGGAATACTAAGAAGGAAGCTTCAATGAGAGGATTATATATCAGAATATCCTTATATGTTTTCATATAGTGTTGTTTTTATTAAGAAAGATGCTTATTAGATAGGTATCTTTCTTTGTTTATTCCCGCGAAGCAACGAGCCAAATGCGAGCAAGCTCGCACTTGGCGACTGCCGCGAGGGTCAAATACCCCGCCCCTTGGGGCGAACTTGCTAAAAAGAAGCTAGGTCATGCCCCGTAGCTTGCTGCGGGGTATTTGACTTAGAGTATTGATAGATAATTCTTGTTTCTATATATAAGAGAATGACAACTTTGTACCAGATGGGAAGTAGATGTTAATACAGTTTGCTGTTATTATTATAATGAATTGTAACTGTTCAGAACCATGAACAGTTACGTCTAAGCCCATCATAATTCGCCTTCGGCGAAGGGGCTTAAACATTACAAAATTTACTTTTTCTTACGAAACACGCAGTAAATGCGTGTTTCTAACTGAATAGTTACAATGAATTTTTATTATCACATATAAAAATCCGAAAGCAGTATAAAATACCACTTTCGGACATATATTTAAATGAATCGAATAATTATTATGAAAAAAATAAGTAAAAAAATTGTAATTATTTGTTAGCAATTTCTGTTTTTAGTGCTTGTGTTAACAATGGAACAATTTTATTTAAATCTCCAACTAAACCATAATCAGCTACATCAAAGATAGGAGCATTCTCATCTTTGTTGATTGCAACAATGATATCAGATTCTTCCATACCTGCTGTATGCTGGATAGCACCAGAGATACCAATAGCAAAGTAAACTTGAGGACGAACTGTTTTACCAGTCTGACCAACCTGTAATTCCTTTGGTTTCCATCCATCGTCAACAACTGCACGAGAGCAGCTTACAGTTCCGCCAAGAACTTCTGCTAAATCATCCAATAACTTGAAGTTTTCAGCACTACCAACACCACGTCCACCAGATACTAAAATCTTAGCTTCAGCAATATCCACAATGTCTTTTACTTCCTTAACAATGTTAAGAATTTCGACATATTTGTCATTTGGAGTAAATCCTGGGTTGAATTCAATTACATTAGCTTTTGCACCAGTAATTCGTTTGATTTTCTGCATAACACCAGCACGAACAGTAGCCATCTGAGGACGATTATCTGGACATGCAATTGTAGCGATGGTATTACCACCAAATGCAGGACGAGTCATTAATAACTGGTTTGGTTTCTGTTCCTGACCTGGTCTTGCCACTAATGGGAAGTTACCAATTTCAAGTACGGTACAGTCGGCTGTAAGACCAGTTTGAACTCTTGCAGAAACTCTAGGTCCTAAATCTCTACCGATAGCAGTAGCACCAACTAACATAATTTCTGGCTTATATTCGTTAATAACAGAAGCTAAAGCATGAGTATAAGGCTCTGTTCTATATTCTTTTAATTCAGGATCATCAACAACGATAACCTTGTCAGCACCATATTCAGCTAATTGATCAGCTAAATCCTTGATACCAGAACCAACTAAAACAGCAGTTACTTCTGTATTTAAATCACTTGCTAAGTCTTTCGCTTTGCCAAGTAACTCGAATGCAATATTGCTAATTACACCGTCAACCTGTTGTGCAAAGACATATACGCCCTTGTATTCTTCTAAATTCATTCTTGTCACCACTTTCTTATTCTATTTAGATTACATGTTTTTCTTCTAATTTACCAACAAGATATTTAACTGCTTCATCTGGATCAAGAGAAACCTTTTCTCCAGCACCTTTTCTAACTTTGTCAGATGCTTTTGCAATTTTAGTAGGTGAACCCTTTAATCCAAGGTTAGAATCATCAACATCCTTTAAGTCATTTCTTCCCCATACAGTAATTTCTTTATCAAAAGCATCGAAAATACCACCTGGAGTCATGTAACGAGGCTCATTTAACTCAGAAAGAGCTGTAACAAGACAAGGCATCTTAGCTTTTAATTCATGATATCTGTCTTCATACTGACGCTGAACAATTACATAATCTCCATCAATTTTGATATCCTGAGCATAAGAAATTACAGGAATATCAAGATGTTCAGAAATCTGTGGTCCTACTTGGGCAGTATCACCATCAATAGCCTGACGTCCAGTAATAATCAAATCATAATCAATATTTCTAAGAGCACCAGCAATAGTAGTAGAAGTAGCCCATGTATCAGCTCCACNTAAAACTCTGTCAGTTACAAGGATACCTTTATCAGCACCCATAGCAATAGCTTCACGAAGAACTTCTTCCGCTTTTGGAAGCCCCATAGTAAGTACAGTAACCTCTGCACCATATTGATCTTTTAATCTAAGTGCTGCTTCTAAACCAGCTTTATCATCCGGATTCATAATAGTAAGCATAGCACCTCTATCTAAAGTACCGTCTGGGTTAAATTTAACGCCGCCCTTTGTATCAGGGACCTGTTTAATACATACAACGATTTTCACGGTAATTCACTCCTTATTTTATATTTTAAATTCGTATTCATTATTTCAAAAGATTAGCGGAAATTACCATACGCTGAACTTCGCTTGTTCCTTCGTAAATTTCAGTAATCTTAGCATCACGCATCATACGTTCTACATCATATTCTCTGATATATCCGTAACCACCAAATAATTGAACAGCCTTTGTAGTTACTTCCATAGCAACTTCTGCAGCCATTAATTTAGCCATAGCAGCTTCTACAGAGTAAGAAGTCTTATGATCTTCCATGTACTGGGCTTTTTTCATTGCTGCCTGGTATACCAAAAGTTTAGCAGCCTCTACCTTAGTTGCCATATCAGCAATCTGGAACTGGGTATTCTGCTGTGCAGCAATAGAACGACCAAACTGCTTTCTTTCTTTTGTATATTCGATAGTTCTCTCAAGAGCACCTTCTGCAAGACCAAGAGCCTGAGCAGCGATACCAATACGTCCGCCATCCAAAGTGTGCATAGCAATTGGGAATCCTTTTCCACGCTGTCCCAAAAGGTTAGCAGCAGGGATTCTACAATCCTGAAAGATTAATTCATAAGTAGCTGAACCACGGATACCCATTTTCTTTTCTTTTGTTCCGAATGTGAATCCAGGAGTTCCTTTTTCTACAATAAATGCAGAGAATTTCTTCTGCTTTCTTCCTCTTTTATCTTCCACAATATCAGTGTAAGCAATGATGATGTAAATATCTGCTTCTTTACCATTAGTGATAAAGCATTTAGAACCATTTAATACCCATTCATCACCTTCTAAAACAGCTTTAGTCTGAACACCCTGAGCATCTGTACCAGCACCTGGTTCAGTCAAACCAAAAGCACCAAGTTTTTCACCTTTAGCCAATGGAACTAAGTATTTTTCCTTCTGTTCCGGAGTACCATAAGTCTGGATAGGATCTGCACACAAAGAAGTATGAGCAGAAACGATAACGCCTGTAGTACCACAAACTTTAGAAAGTTCCTCTACACACATTGTATATGTTAAAGGATCACAACCCTGTCCGCCATATTCTTTTTCTACAGGGATTCCCATAAAACCGTATTTCTGCATTTTTTTAACGATTTCAGTAGGGAAATGTTCAGTTTCGTCAGTTTCCTGAGCGAAAGGTTTAACTTCTGTTTCAGCAAACTCTCTAAAAAGAGTTCTTGCCATCTCATGTTTTTTACTTAAAGAAAAATCCATGTCAATTCCTCCATCTTTATTTGAACCCTTGGTTCATTATTCTCTGTAACAGTTCAGATACCTTCACTGTTACTATTTTTTATCATAATTAGCAGGAGAGGAGAGTGGAAGTAAAACAACCACTTATCCAACCCTGAAAATTAACTTTTCTATTCCTTAATCCTCAATTATTTGCTATAGTCATAGAATCCTTTACCAGTTTTCTTACCTAACTTACCAGCACGTACCATTTTTCTCAACAATGGATGAGGACGGTATTTTGGATCTCCAGTTTCAGATTGAAGAACTTCCATAATAGCTAAGCAAACATCAAGACCTACCAAATCACCTAAAGCCAAAGGTCCCATTGGATGGCTTGCACCTAATTTCATAGCAGTATCAATATCTTCTACTGATGCAATACCATCAGCATAGATACCAATTGCTTCATTAATCATAGGAATTAAGATTTTGTTTACAACAAATCCAGGAGCTTCTTTTACTTCAACTGGTGTTTTGCCAATTTCAGTTGCAATATTTTTAATCTTTTCTACTAAATCAGCAGGAGTATTCTCACCAGCGATAACTTCTACTAGTTTCATTCTGTCAGCAGGGTTGAAGAAATGCATACCAATTAAAGGTCTGTCTAAACCTTGTCCCATCTCTGTTAAGGAAAGAGAAGAAGTGTTAGAAGCAAAGATACAATCTTTTTTACAAATATTCATTAATTCTGCAAAAGTATCTTTCTTAATCTGCATACTTTCAGGTGCAACTTCCACTACTAAATCACAGTCTGTACAGATATCTTTTAAACCTGTAGTAATTTTTGCTGCGATTTCATCAGCTTTTTCCTGAGTGATTTTTTCTTTTCCAACTAAGAAGTTTAAGTTCTTTAAAATCTTAGCTTTTCCACCTTCTGCAAATTCTGTTTTGATATCACAAAGACATACTTCATAACCATCTGTCATAGCAAATGCCTGAGCAATTCCGGAACCCATAGTTCCAGCACCAATAATACCTACTTTCATTGTAAGTCCTCCTTATATATTAATATTTTAAAAACAAATTTTATTTATTCTGGAAAGGTACTACTTTTAACTTCTTTTCTTTATCTTTTTCAAGGAAGTTACCCATACCAGCTTTCTGATCTTCTGTTTCAAAACAGTCACCAAATAATTTTTCTTCAATGACGATAGCTGCATCCATATCAACCTGCAATCCATCATTGATTGCCTTCTTACAGTTGCGAACAGCGATAGGAGCGTTCATAGAAATAGTAGATGCAAGTTTTTTAGCAGCATCCATTAATTCTTCCTGAGGATATACAGCATTTACTAAACCAATACGGAAAGCTTCGTCAGATTTGATATTTCTACCAGTATAAATCATCTGCTTTGCCATACCAACACCAACAGTTCTTGCAAGTCTTTGGGTTCCGCCAAATCCTGGAGTAATTCCAAGACCAACTTCTGGCTGGCCAAATATAGCATTATCTGAACAAATGCGGATATCACAGCTCATGGCAATTTCACATCCACCACCAAGAGCAAATCCGTTAATAGCTGCAATCACTGGGATTGGGAATGTTTCTAACTTACGGAATACATCATTACCTTTCTTTCCAAAAGCTTCGCCTTCTGCTTTTGTTAAAGTACTCATCTCTCCAATATCAGCACCAGCAACGAAAGATTTGTCCCCGGCACCTGTTAAAATAAGACATCTGGTATTAGATAAATCTACTTGGTCAAGAGTTTTGTCTAATTCTTCTAATACGCTACTATTCAAAGCATTCAATGCTTTTGGACGATTAATTGTGATGATTCCAACAAAATCTTGTTGTTCAAATGTAATAAATTCCATTGTCCTAAAATCCTTTCTTTTCATATAGAATTGTATGCATACAAAAGGCTATCGTACCCATAAGGATACGACAGTCTCTCAAATCCGTGTAACTAGTCTCTCTTAACGATAGTAGAGCAACCCATTCCTCCACCAATACAAAGAGTAGCAAGACCTGTTTTAGCATCTTTTGCTTCCATTTCGTGAAGAAGAGTAACTAAAATACGGCATCCAGATGCTCCAACTGGATGACCTAAAGCGATGGCACCACCATTTGGATTCAACTGCTTATCCACATCAATACCTAAATCTCTACCTACAGCGATAGACTGGGCAGCAAATGCTTCGTTTGCTTCAATAATATCAAAGTCTTCGATCTTCATGCCAGATTTCTCAAGAACTTTCTTTGTAGAGTAAACTGGTCCGATACCCATAACTTCAGGTCTGCATCCTGCAAGTGCTCCAGTTACCCAAGTAGCCATAGGTTTTACACCTAATTCTTGTGCTTTTTCTTCACTCATAACAACGATAGCAGCAGCACCATCATTGATACCAGATGCATTACCAGCAGTAACGAACCCATCTGGATTGATTGCACGAAGTTTTGCAAGACCTTCTATTGTAGAACCAGCACGAGGACCTTCATCTACTTTGAATTCAACAACTTCTTTTTTCTTTTTAACAGATACAGGAACGATTTCTTTATCAAATGAACCGTTTTTCTGGGCAGCTTCTGCTTTCTGCTGGCTCTTTAACGCAAACTCATCTAATTCTTCTCTTGAGATTCCCCACTCTTCACAGATGTTATCTGCGGTTTTGATCATGTGGTAGTCATTAAAAGCATCCCATAATGCATCATTTACCATAGTATCTTTCATAGTTGCATTACCCATTCTGTATCCAAAACGAGCTTTATCTAAAGCATAAGGAGCCATAGACATATTTTCCATACCACCTGCAACAACAATATCAGCTTCACCAGCCATAATCATTTGAGCAGCCATATTTACACAATTAAGTCCGGAACCACATACAACATTGATAGTAACTGCTGGTACTTCGATAGGCAAACCAGCTTTGATAGTTGCCTGACGTGCAACGTTCTGTCCCTGTCCAGCCTGAATTACACAACCCATGTAAACCTGATCAACCTGATCTGCAGGAACACCAGCTCTTTCTAAAGCTTCTTTAATAACAATTGCACCTAAATCTGCAGCAGGAGTAGTGCTTAAAGAACCACCCATTGTACCAATTGCTGTACGGCATGCACCTGCCAAAACTACTTTTCTAGACATAATAATTATTCCTCCGTTTCATAATTTTAACGATATAGAACGAGATATCGTGAAAAATTTAACACAATATCTGTGATGCATATCTTAATCATGACATACATTGTGTTAATTTTATCACAATGTTTTATAGATTGCAATAGATTCTACATTTTTTTCATTTTTGTTATACGAAATTCATAACAATTCAGACATGCCTTTCATAATTTTGCCAGAATATACATCATGACTAAACCTTTTGCAAGTCTAAACTGTTACCAAAATTCAAGTGGAGGATGCGGAAGCGGGAATTACTTGCATTTTGTGTATATTCCCAGTATACTTTTATATAGATTTTGGGAATGCTTCCAAAAGAAGGGAAAGGAGAGAGTTATGCTTCACAATATAGAAGAAATAGAGGAAAAAGTAATTTTGGTATCTGTAGAAGAAGATCCAAGAGATGATACAGAGGAGTGCTTGAAAGAATTAGAAGAGTTAGCCAAAACAGCAGGTGCAACAGTGGTGGGCGTGATGATTCAAAAAAGAGAAAAAATACATCCTGGTACCTATATTGGAAAAGGAAAAATAGAAGAACTGGCTCTTTTGGTTCAAGAAACAGGGGCTGGAAGTGTGATTTGTGATGATGAATTATCTCCTGCACAATTAAAGAATTTAGAAGAAGCATTGCAGACAAAAGTAATCGACAGAACAGTTATGATACTGGATATTTTTGCAAAACATGCCACTACTAAGGAAGGTAACATACAGGTGGAATTGGCACAACTACGATACCGTTCCTCAAGATTGGTCGGACTTAGAAGTTCTCTTTCCAGACTTGGTGGAGGAATTGGCACAAGAGGTCCTGGAGAAAAAAAATTAGAGATAGACCGTCGTTTGATCCGGGATAGAATTTCGGTATTAAAAAGGGAATTGGAAAGTATAAAAAAAGCAAGAGAGACTGCAAGAAAACAAAGGAGTAATAATCCGGTTCCAGTGGTGGCTATTGTAGGATATACCAATGCCGGAAAATCAACCTTATTAAATACTTTAACCAATGCTGGAGTTTTGGAAGAGGATAAGTTGTTTGCTACTCTGGATCCCACCACAAGAAATTTAGAATTAGAAGATGGACAACAAATTCTTTTAACAGATACAGTTGGCTTTATCCGAAAACTGCCACATCATCTCATTGAAGCATTTCGCAGCACCTTAGAAGAAGCAAAGTATGCGGATATTATTTTGCATGTGGTAGATATATCCAATCCTTCTGCATACGCACATATACATACTGTATATGACACGCTGGATATGCTTGGGGCAGGAGATAAACCTGTGGTTACTGCATTTAACAAGATAGATAAGCTGGAAGAAAATCCTTTGATAAAAGATTGTAAGGCAGATGTTACAGTGAAAATTTCTGCAAAGAAAAAAATAGGCCAAAAAGAATTGTTAGGAGAAATTCAGCGGATATTAAGGGAACAAAAAAAATATATTGAGAAAGTTTTTTCTTATCAAGATGCAGGAAAGATTCAATGGATTCGTAAATACGGGCAGTTACTTGAGGAAGAATACAGAGAAGACGGAATATTTGTAAAAGGATATGTTCCTAAAGATATAAATATTTAAGACTTATTTTTTTATAGAAACAGGTAATGGTTCTATCATGTCATTCATATTTTGCCAGAATATACAACATGACTAAAAGTATTATAAATAGGCTGGCAAAATATTCATGTATGGTGTTAAGCTATGTGCCAAAAACGTAGAACAGCCAAGAATCCAGCCTTTCGCCAAAGGCGAATTATAAATAGGCTGGATTCCGTTACTGTTAGCACCGTAGGTGTGAACAGTAACACATATACTTCTGCATGGCTGAACTGTGACAAAATATATTGTGTTTTCGGGGGAATATTGGTATAATTATTAGATAAGCGAGTAATGTTAAAATGTTTTCGGATAATGTGGAGATAGGCTATGGAAAATCATAAGAGTAAGATCAAAAAGAATAGTTTTACAAATAATATTGATAATATATCAGAAGAAGAACGTAAAAAAGCACTTATAGGTTTGAATCACGAGTGTTTTTTTGAGTATGATATTGAAAATGACATTTTTCGAATATCCAGAAATTCTAATTTTTCGGAAATGGATGGTTTGAAAATTAGTAATGGAACAGAGAGAATAAGACGTTTGGAACGGATACATGAAGATGATATAGATGGATTTGTCCGTTATTTTCGTAGTGGGACTATGGAGAAATATGAATTCCGATATATCAAAGAGGATGGAAGTTGTATATGGTGTCTTGCTAAAGGAGCATTTATCCGGGATAATACTGGGAAAGCAAAGGTTCTAATAGGAAGCATTGAAGATATAAATCAAGAAAAAGTCATGTATCAGATGTTGGTTGAACAGGCACTTTTGGATCCTTTGACAAAATTATATAGCAGAACAAAAGCACAAGGTTTAATTGAAGGTTTCTTAAGAGATGAGGGAAGCTTTGGTAAACATGCATTGGTATTAGTGAATATTAAGGCTTTTAGTGAAATTAACCGACGGTTTGGAAGTATTTTTGGAGATGGCGTTCTTGTAAATATTGCTGAAAAATTACAAGAGGCTATACGAAAGAAAGATATTGTTGCAAGAGCAGGTGGAGATGATTTTCTTGTATTTATGAAAGATGTTCCTAGTCCGTCTATTTTAGAAAGGAAAATCCAATCTTTGCTAAACTTAATACAAGGAATGTATGCAGGTGAGAATTTATGTATCACTTGTAATATTGGTGTAGCATGTTTCCCAAGAGATGGACGAAACTATGGAACATTATTCCGTAATGCAGATTGTGCACTTTATAAGGCTGGTAAGATGCGGGGAACAGGATATGAATTTTATGATCCTGCTTATGAAGGGGACGAATATAGTAAACGTGGCGAATTCTATCATGAATATGTGGTAAAGGATTATAAGAAAAATCTGAATGGTGATTTTAGTCGAGAAATTACAGATTTTGCTGTAGATATTATGTTAAATTCCAAAGATGTGGCAAGTGCAATTAAGCTGATATTGGATAAAGTTGGCAAATATTACAAATGTGATAATGTATTTGTTTTGGAAGCAGATGATAATCATGTTTTGCATACTACTTATGCATGGAGCGGAAAAGAAGGACTGAATTATTTTAATGCAATGCAAAGTATTGATTTAGATGAATTGCCGCCATTAGAATCCTATTTTGATGAGAGAGGCATAAAAATTATTTCCAATACCAATATATTAAGAAATCATCCAGGATATGCACCTTTTGTTAATTTGTTGAATTCAAAAGCTCTTTTGCAGTGTGCTTTTTATGATGAAGAAGAATTCAGGGGATGTGTTTCCATTGGTTATAAAAAGAAAACCCATGAATGGATAAAAGATGAAATTAATCCATTAATTACCATAACTAAGCTTATTTCTGTATATTTGTTGAAATTAAAAGCTTCTGAAAAAATTCAGAACAGAATAGAGCGTTTGACAAATTATGATTCTTTGACCGGATTGCCTACCTTGGTAAAATTTCGTAAAAATGTAGAGGAAATTTTGCAAGATAATCCTAAAAAAGAATATGCAATTGTGTATTTGGATATTGATAAATTCAAGTATGTGAATGATACGCTTGGATATGATGTGGGAGATGAATTGTTAAGAGGCATGGCAAAGACAGTATCTTCTAATCATGAGGATGTAACATTGGTAGGAAGAGTTTCGGCAGATAATTTTGTGATTTTAATGCCATATAAAAATGATGAACAAATAAGAAAGATACTAAAAAGATTAA
>JAAVHR010000057.1 GCA_014799595.1 Clostridiales bacterium
AACAAGGATAGACCAAAGATAAGGTTAGAATTATTTGACCCTAACCTTGTAAAAACAACATCAGATTGTTTTATTATGGAAGAGACCATTACAGACGGATATGCAAAGATAAATGTGCATGTTCAGAATTATTCTATATTGTTTGAAAAAGTAGATAAGCATGTCTTAGGATTTTTGGAACTTAAAAACTGTCCGGATTTTGTTTTGTTTGAATATAAAAACGATCATTGGATACCTCATATTTTCGAGTTTAAGAAAACAATCAACAAGAAGCATTTTGAACATAGTAAATTGCAGTTTTTAGGTGGTTTGCAAAATGCTTTGGCTTATGCGGGCATATTAGGGATTTCTTTATCTTTAGAAAAGACAATTCTATATTCTGTGTATCAGAATGATAATCTTGCTAATGTATCAAATCCAGCAAAAATAAGATATCTAATGCATAGGAATCATGAAGATGAAGAAAAGAAAGAGGATAAAAAGATAAAACAAGAATGGAATAGTGGATGGGTGAATATGGTGTTTGATAATTGTAGTAATTTTAAATTAAAGAAAATTAAACTAGATAAGGAAAGTGGAGAGACAGAGTATAGTTTATAGCACTATTAATTAATCCTTATCTGGAGTTTGCCATTATGACAGGAATAACAAGGGTGAGTAAGGAGTGTGTATTTGAATTTGAATAATAAAGAAACAGATGTAGATTTAGGAAAAGGAGAATATATTTATGCAATGGGGAAAACTAAGAGAGAACAGATATCCAGCAGATATTTCAATATACACAAAAGAGGGAATGGTTTTAAAAGAAAAGGGATTATTAGCCGTTAATGAACAAGGCAAGATTCTTGCTTTTGGAAATGAAGCAGAAGAAGCTATGAAAAATCCCTATGCAGGAGGTATTTTAAAATCCCCATTTTATCAAGGTAGAATTTTCGATTATGTAAGTGCTTTGGCATTATTAAAGAGTTTATTAAAAAAGTGTGATTGTGACAAGCGGAAATGTAAAAAATGGACAGGGATTATGATTCCAGAAGGGAGCAACAGCATAGAGAGGAAAGCCATAGAAGATTTGCAGTATAGATTACATATAAGAAATTTAGTAATCATAGAGGATAAAGACGAAGATATTCCGTTGCTTTTTGAGACTCCAATGATACTGGATCACAAGATTGAATTGTTAATTAAAATAGGAACAGATAATCCAGTTATGTATGCAAAGGAAATGGCACAAGATTTGTTGTATTATATAGAGAAAAATAAATTGGATAAGGAGGAGATTATAAAAATATTGCAAGAAGAAAAGTAGTAAAGTTTAGGGAAAATATGGATTTACATCTGAAGGTAAGATAGAATTTATTAATGGTGTGGGTTTTTATTGCATATTATATGAAAAGTGAAAGAAAATTTTTTGAAAATACAAAAAAAGTACAAAAAAAGATAATATAATGAACATGAAGTGTGAATTATATTATTGCACAATAAGTAGTTTTGGCACACAGCAAAAATTTGTTATGCGAATATAGAGGACAAAGAGGAAAATAGAAGAAGGGGAAGGTTACAGATTATGAAGTTTGATTATTTGGTTGTAGGAGCTGGGTTATATGGTGCGGTTTTTGCCCAGGAAGCAGTACAGTCTGGGAAAAAAGTACTTGTTATTGATAAACGGAGTCATATTGCGGGAAATGTTTATACAGAGGAAATAGAAGGTATTCATGTGCATAAGTATGGAGCACATATTTTTCATACTAATAATAAGAAGGTGTGGGAGTATGTGAACCAGTTTGCAGAGTTTAATCGTTTTACCAACTCTCCAGTGGCAAATTATAATGGAGAGTTATTTTCGTTGCCCTTTAATATGTACACTTTTAATAAGATATGGGGGGTAGTGACACCAGAAGAGGCTGCTGCAAAGATTGAAGAGCAGAAAAGAATTGCTGGTATTACAGAACCAAAGAATTTAGAGGAGCAGGCAATCAGTCTGGTTGGAACAGATATTTATGAGAAGCTGGTTAAGGGCTATACGGAAAAACAATGGGGAAGACCATGTACAGAGCTTCCTGCTTTTATTATTAAACGTCTGCCAGTCCGATTAACTTTTGACAACAATTACTTTAATGCATTGTATCAGGGAATTCCAATTGGAGGATACACAAAGATGGTTTCTAATATGCTGGAAGGAATTGAGGTTCAGCTTGGTGTGGATTATCTGAAAAACAAAGAAGAATATGATAGTATGGCAGACAAGATTATATATACAGGTCCAATTGATGGTTATTTTGATTATAAACTGGGACCTTTAGAGTACCGTTCAGTTCGTTTTGAAACAGAAACCTTGGATATGCCAAATTTCCAAGGAAATGCTGCGGTTAATTATACGGATTCAAAAACTCCATGGACCCGGATTATAGAACATAAATGGTTTGAATTTGGTAAAGATAAAAATGGAGAGGATTTGCCTAAGACCATTATTAGCCGGGAATATTCTTCCGAGTGGAAATTAGGAGAAGAACCTTACTATCCTGTAAATGATGAAAAAAATAATGAAAGGTATATAGAATACAAAAAACTTGCTGAAGCGGAAAAAAAGGTTGTTTTTGGTGGAAGATTAGGTGAATATAGGTATTACGATATGGATGTAGTTATTGCATCAGCTTTAGATATGTGCCAAAAAGAATTGTAGTTTCTTTTCGACTGTGTTATACTTAGTTACAGTTTTGCGTTAAAATGTAGTACTATTTATAATGAACCAAAATCGTTACTGGGCACAGGGGATCTGTGAACAGTAACACTCTTAGCTGTGATGCAGCGGTTTGCAATATAAAATGTGAATAATTGAGGATAAAGAGTTACAGTTCACACCTACGGTGCAAACTGTAACGGAATCCAGCCTATTTGTAATTCGCCTTTGGCGAAAGGCTGGATTCTTGGCTATTCTACATTCTTGGCACATAGCTTGACAGCAAGTGTCAAGCTTGTGAGTGAACAGTAACGATAAAGATTCGTATCAAAAGAACAATAATTAGAAAGGCATGATAAAAAAATGAAAAAGGTTATCATTATCGGAGCGGGACCTGCTGGACTCACTGCAGGATATGAGCTTGTGACAAAATCAAAGGACTATGAAGTAATTATTTTGGAAGAAACAAATGAGATTGGTGGTATTTCAAGAACTGTAAAGTATAATGGAAACCGTATGGATATTGGTGGTCATCGTTTCTTCTCAAAGGATAAAGAAGTTACTGATTGGTGGGATAACCTTATGCCAATGCAAAGTAAACCATCCTATGATGACAAAAAGTTAGGAAGGATTTGGGAACTGCCTGAACAAGGACCTGATCCGGAAGTGAATGATAGGGTAATGTTAAAAAGAAACCGTGTTTCCAGAATATATTACAAGAAGAAATTTTTTGATTATCCAGTAAAGATGAACCTAAATACCATAAAAAACATGGGATTTGGGACTACTGTAGCAGCAGGATTTAGTTATCTTGGATCTGTAGTAGCAAAGAAACCAGAAGATTCCTTGGAGAATTTTTATATTAACCGTTTTGGACGGAAATTATATTCTATGTTTTTTGAAGGCTATACAGAAAAGCTGTGGGGGAGACATCCCAGCAATATTTCTGCAGATTGGGGAGCACAGCGGGTAAAAGGATTGTCTATTGTGGCAATTTTAAAGGATATTTTTTCAAAAATTCTACCAGGAAATAAAAATAGGAAGGTTGAAACTTCCTTAATTGAAGAATTTAGTTATCCAAAATACGGACCTGGACAGCTTTGGGAAGCTGCTGCAGAAGACTTTGTAAAAAATGGTGGAATTTTGAAAAAAAATGCGAAGGTTGTATCTGTGAATACAAAACAGGGAAAAGTAGTATCTGTAACTTATGTGATGGATGGACAGGAGATTACAGAAGAAGCAGATTATTTTATTTCCTCCATGCCACTGAAGGATTTGGTAGAAGGTATGAATGATGTGCCTGCGAAACAACAGGAAATTGCAAAGGGACTCCCTTATCGCGATTTTGTAACAGTTGGATTGCTTTTGCCAAAATTGAATCTCAAAAATGAAACAACACTAAAAACTCTTAGCAATATAGTTCCAGATTGTTGGATTTATGTGCAGGATGTGGGCGTAAAATTAGGACGTATTCAGATTTTTAACAACTGGTCACCATATTTGGTGGAGAAACCAGAAGATACTGTGTGGATTGGATTAGAGTATTTTTGTACAGAGAATGATAAGTTTTGGAATATGTCTAAGGAAGAATGGACAGATCTTGGTGTAAAAGAATTGATTAGTATGGGTGTTATTAATGATGCAGGGCAGGTTATGGATTCTCATTGCGAGAAAGTAAAAAAGGCATACCCGGCATATTTTGATACATACAACGAGATAGATACTTTAATTTCTTATTTAAATACTTTTGGTAATTTGTACTGTGTAGGACGTAATGGACAGCATCGCTACAATAATATGGATCATTCTATGGTCACTTCCTTTGAAACTGTAAAAAATATTTTGACTGGAACAACAGATAAAACAAATATTTGGAATGTAAATACGGAGCAGGAGTATCATGAGGAAAAATAGAATAAATNGGTATATGGAATTTTTGAAAAAAATAGATCATAGTATTTATACCATTCTGGCATGTGTTTTGGTCTGGATAGCAGGAAACTTATGTATGGAATCAATATTTGCCAAAGATAAAATCATGGGAACAGGAATTGTATTATTAGTTTTTTGTTTTTATTTTTTTTATGTGTACCGACCAAGGAAAGGGGAAGACAAGGCACTTCGGAATCTTTTGTTGCTCTTTGGTTTTGTTGTTCGTGTGATTTATGTGTGGGCAGTTCCAAGTGACATCAGTGCACATGATTTAGGACATGTATTAGATACAGGAGAAGTAACTGGTGGTCATTTAGGTTATGTCAGTTATATATATCATTATGGAAAGATACCAGATATGGATCCCAGAATGGCATGGGCTTATTATAATCCCCCTTTATATCATATCATATCTGCAATTTGGTTAAAAATAAATACTACAATAGGAATAGAGTGGAATCAAGCAGCAGAGAATTTACAGATTATCACATTGTTGTATTCTTCTCTGTCAGTGGTGGTATTTGAAAAGATTTTAGATGAATTTTCTATACAAGATAAAGTAAAAAATTTAATTTTATGCTTTTTTGGAACTTTTCCAATGCTTATCTGGTTATCAGGTAATCTGACAACAGATTCATTGGTATTGTTATTTGCTCTTTGTATTATGCTATATACGATTCGCTGGTATAAAAAACGTGATATGAAAACAATAATTATTCTAGCCTTTTGTATCGGATGTGGAATGATTACAAAGATTAGTTTAGGTTTTTTTGCAGTTAGTGTAGGCGGGATTTTTCTTCTTGGTTTTATAGAAGCAATTCGTAAAGATAAAGCTTTAATAAAGAAGTATATCATACAATTTACTATATTTTTGCTTATCTGTGCACCAATTGGTTTATCTTGGACTATTCGTAACAGTGTCAGATTTGGTTTGGAAGCAGATTATGTACCAGATATTGGAGGAGCAAATTCAGGACAATATATTGGTGATGCTGCTTTGGTAGACAGGATTGGTATTCCTTCTTTAACACAAATGAGTTATGCTAAGATGTGTTTTAATACAGAAATTGATACCAATATATGGATGTCCATTTTTCGTACAGCAATTTTCGATGAGTGGGGTGCTATCTCTATTGATGGAGAAGTAGCAGAAGGCCTAGGGATTGCAGCAGTATTTGCTAATATTTTTCTTGGAATATTTATGTTGGTATTGTTTATTCTAATGTTGATATGCAAAAGTGAAGTTTGGAAATTAGATGGTAAATTGTTCTTTGGACTTACCTATCTTGTATATCTTATCAGCTACATTAAGTTTTGTTTTGATTATCCGCAAATTTGTACCATGAACTTTCGGTATATTACCTTTTTAGCAGTAATTCCAATGTTAGGTGCTGGTTTGTTCTTGAAAAATGAGGAAAATAAAGTTTGTATGAAGATTCTTACTTTTGTTTGTTTTCTGGCAAATGGAATGGCAACTTTATTGTATTTGAAGTTTTGTATGCTTCTATAAAAACTTATGCAGATAGGAACAGTTACAAAACACCCATACCTTGTAGACTGTGGCATCACCATAAATATAAAGGTTCCAGTTACTGTTAGCACCATAGGTGTGAACAGTAACTGGTTCTACCTAAAAAGAGTGAGTATATAGAAAAAAGTTGTTGACATTTCTTTGTGATAGATTTAAAATACCTATATATTTGTTATAAACCGATGATTGAGAAGAGTAGCCTTGAACAGATGAATTCCAGAGAGTCACAGATTGGTGGGATTGTGGCAAACAGGTTCTTGGTGAATGGACTCATAAGGGCGGGAAGAACAGCTTATCGCTTAGTAATACCCGACGGAATATTCCCCCGTTATCTTGGGAATCATGTATGATTGTACATTAGAGAGTGAATGCTATGGCATTAATTAAGGTGGTACCGCGAGTAATATATACCCGTCCTTGTAATTTTACAGGGGCGGTTTTTTTTGTAACAGTTCAGGTAGGTCTGCACACTTCGCTGTGCAGACCGTAAAAAAGACTAAAACAGGATTGGAATTGGGCAAAATATGAATGACATGGTTGAACTGTTACATTTTTTTAATTTAAGGAAAGTTTTAACAAGATTTAGGAGGTATATAGAATGATTAGACCAGATTTAGAAAAGGTAAAACAATATGCGGCAGAAGGCTATAAAATTGTGCCGGTTGCTTATGAGATGTTTTCCGATGTGATTACACCAATTGGATTACTAAGAAAATTGAAACAGGTAAGTGAACACTGTTATATATTAGAAAGTGTAGAAAATCAAACTATAATGGGCAGATATACTTTTCTTGGGTATCAGCCTAAAATGGAAGTTACCTGTACAAATGGCTTGATTAAAGTGAAAAATATACATGGTGAGGTATTAAAAGAGGTAGCAAATGTTCATCCTGGTGTGTTTATTACAGAACTCATGAAGGATTACAAGAGTCCTAAGTTTGAGGATTTGCCTACTTTTACAGGAGGATTAGTAGGATATTTTTCTTATGATTATTTGAAGTATAGTGAGCCGAAACTGGTGTTAGATGCTAAAGATGAAGAAGGTTTTCAGGATGTGGATTTAATGCTGTTTGATAAAGTAATTGCTTTTGATAATATCAAACAGAAATTAATTTTAATTGCCAATGTATATACAGAAGATGTGGAAAATGGTTATAGACAGGCAATAGACAGCATCAAAGAGATGAAGAAGATAATTTTACAGGGAGAAAGTGCAAAAATTCCGCAAGTTGTTTTAAAATCAGAATTTAAGCCTTTGTTTGATAAAGAACACTACTGTGATATGGTTTGCCGTGCAAAACATTATATTAAGGAAGGAGATATTTTCCAAGTTGTATTATCCAACCGTCTGGAGGCAGAATTTGAAGGAGATTTGTTTCATGTATACCGGGTGCTTCGTACCCTGAATCCTTCTCCATATATGTTTTATTTTAGTGGAGATGCAATTGAGGTAGCAGGTGCTTCTCCTGAGACTTTGGTAAAACTAGATGGAAAACGCTTATTAACATTTCCGCTTGCTGGAACCAGACCAAGGGGAAAGACAAGAAATGAGGATCTTGAATTAGAGAAGGGATTATTAGCAGATGAGAAGGAATGTGCAGAACATAATATGCTAGTGGATTTGGGAAGAAACGATTTAGGAAAAATAAGCAAGTTTGGCTCAGTGAAACTGGAAAAATATATGGAGATTGAGAGATATTCCCATGTTATGCATATTGGTTCTACAGTAGAAGGAGAAATCAGGGAGGATTGTTGTACATTAGATGCAGTAAATGCAGTTCTTCCAGCAGGAACTCTGTCTGGTGCACCTAAAATCCGTGCTTGTGAGATTATCAATGAATTAGAGGATAATAAACGTGGGATATATGGAGGTGCAATTGGTTATATTGATTTTGCGGGCAATTTAGACACATGTATTGCCATTCGTATTGCGTATAAAGTGGGTAAGAAGGTATTTGTCCGCTCTGGAGCAGGAATTGTAGCAGATAGTGTTCCAGAAAATGAATATCAGGAATGTATTAACAAAGCAAAAGCCGTTATGAATGCCTTAAAAGAGGCAGCAAAGCTTACAGAGGAGGTGGAATAAATGATACTTTTAATTGATAATTATGATAGTTTTTCCTATAATTTATTTCAATATGTAGGAGAATTAAATCCAGATATAAAAGTAATCCGGAATGATGAATGTACTTGTGCACAGATTGAAGAAATGAATCCGAGCCATATTATCGTTTCACCAGGACCAGGAAGACCTTGTGATGCAGGGATATGTGAGGAAGTGATAGAATACTTTAAAGGAAAAGTTCCCATTCTTGGAGTTTGCCTTGGGCATCAGGCAATCTGTGAAGTATTTGGAGCAACGATTACTTATGCAAAAGAATTGATGCATGGAAAACAGTCCGTGACTACGGTTAATACAAAATGTCCTATTTTTAAGGGAATGTCTGAAGAAATTAAAGTTGCAAGATACCACTCCCTTGCAGCAGACCCAGATACCATACCAGATTGTCTGGAGGTTATTGCAAAAACTGCAGATGGTGAGATTATGGCGGTACAGCATAGAGATTATAAGATTTTTGGATTACAGTTTCATCCAGAATCTATTATGACAAAAGAAGGAAAAAAGATGCTGGAAAACTTTTTTAAATTGTAAAAAGACAGAAGGCATAAAGGAGGCTGAATTATGGATGAATTTATAAAACCGGCAAACCATATAAATTTTAGAGCAAAGAAACTTTTTGGAGAGTTGGGAACATTAAAGATAAAGGATGGTTCGATTGCCTATATTGATTTAAATGGTGGAGGTCCTACTGAATTGCACACACATACCCATAATCATCTTTTTATTGTAATAAAGGGACAAGCAAAAATAATATTAGACGAAAAAGAAATTATTGTAAATGAAAATGAGAGTTATCTTGTGGATGGAAATATTCCCCACTCTGTTTGGAATAATTGTCCAAATGGAGAAACTGTCATGATTGGGATTACAGTAGAATAACAGGAGGAAAGAGTTATGATACAAGAAGCGATTGGAACTTTAGTGAAGAATGAGGATTTGACTTATGACGTGGCAGCCGCTGTTATGGATGAAATTATGAGTGGAACTGCTACCGATGCACAAAAAGCTGCTTTTTTAACCGCTCTTCATATAAAGGGCGAAACGATTGAAGAAATTACAGCTTGTGCAGCTATTATGAGAAAATATTGTGCCATTTTTGATAATACAGTACCAGAAGTCATTGATATTGTTGGAACTGGTGGAGATTGTGCAGGAACTTTTAATATCTCTACAGTGGCATCCATTGTAGCTTCCGCAGCAGGAGCAAAGGTTGCCAAACATGGAAACCGTGCTGCTTCTAGTAAATGTGGTACAGCAGATGTTTTGGAACATCTTGGGGTAAATCTTATGGCAGATGCGAAAATAAGCCAAAAAGCATTAGAAGAACTTGGAATTTGTTTTTTATTTGCACAAAAATATCACACTGCAATGAGATTTGTAGGAGGAGTCAGAAAAGAAATTAAAATTCCAACGATATTTAATATGCTTGGACCACTTGCAAACCCAGCAAAGGCAAATTTACAATTACTTGGTGTATATAATAAAGATTTAGTAGAGCCTCTTGCCAGAGTTTTATCAAAGCTTGGTGTAAAGCGTGGAATGGTAGTACATGGCAACGATGGTTTAGATGAAATTTCCATGTGTGCCACTACAACCGTATGTGAATTTGATGAAGGGAATTTTGAAACCTATGAGTTAGATCCAGTAAAATATGGATTTTCATTATGTAAAACAGAGGATTTGGTAGGTGGTATGCCAGAAGAAAATGCAAAAATCGTAAAAGATATTCTTGGCGGACAAAAGAGTGCCAAAAGAGATGCTGTAGTATTGAATGCAGGAGCAGCACTACATATAACGAATCAAATTTCCATAGAAGAGGGAATTAATCTTGCACAAGAAATGATTGACAGTGGAAAGGCAATGGAACAGCTAGAAAAATTCATTGTTATGACCAGTGCATAAGGAGTTACTGTTCACGGGTAGTACTTTGCACTTGCTGCAAAGTACGTAAGAACAAGTAGTGGCAGAGATGAATCCAGCCTTTCGCTGAAGGCGAATTGTAAATAGGCTGGATTCTGTTACTGTTTGCACCGTAGGTGTGAACAGTAACTATAAAGATGAGATTTATGTAACAGTTCAGCCTGGAGGCTGACCTGTTACAGGTTTAAGAAAGAGGGAAGACTATGATTTTAGAGGAAATTGCAGAAAAAACCAGACAAAGAGTGATAGAACAAAAACAAAAGATTTCTTTGGAAGAGATGAAGGAAAAAGCCTTCTGTACGGAAATAAACCAAGACTTTCCGTTTTTATCTGCATTGAAACAAGAGGATATTGCTTTTATTTGTGAAGTAAAAAAAGCATCTCCTTCAAAAGGATTGATAGCACCAGACTTTCCTTATGTACAAATTGCAAAGGAGTATGAAGCTGCAGGAGCAGCGGCAATATCTGTTCTTACAGAGCCTTATTATTTTCAGGGGGCAAATGATTATCTTACAGAGATTGCAAATACTGTGCATATTCCAGTGCTTCGCAAAGATTTTACGGTAGATGAGTATATGATTTATGAGGCTAAAGTAATCGGTGCCAGTGCGGTTTTACTTATTTGTGCAATATTAAACCAAGAAGAATTGAATCATTATCTTAATGTTGCACATTCTCTTGGATTATCTGTTATTGTAGAGGCACATGATGCAACAGAGGTGCAGATGGCTTTGGATGCTGGTGCAGGGATTATCGGAGTAAATAACCGTGATTTAAAAACATTTACAGTAGATATTAATAATAGTGCCAGATATCGCAGTATGGTGCCAGAACATATTGTTTTTGTTTCAGAAAGCGGGATTAAAACACCAGAAGATATTCAAAAATTACGGGAAAATGGTACAAATGCAGTACTTATTGGTGAAACTTTTATGCGAAGTCCAGATAAAAAAGCAGAACTTGCCAAATTACGTTCCAATATAGTATAATAAAAGGTAAATATTCAGGTAGAAACACGCATTTACTGCGTGTTTCGTAGCAAAAAATGAAAGTTGATTGTTCTAAGCCCTTCGCCGAAGGCGAATTTTCATGGGCTTAGAACGTAACTGTTCATGTTTCTGAACAGTTATGATAAAAGGTAAATAGAATTTATCAGAAAGGATATGCATAAAACATGCAGAGGTGATGGAATGAAGGTATTAGTAACAGGTGGTGCTGGTTTTATTGCCAGCCATACAGATGTAGAATTATTAAATGCTGGATTTGATGTGGTTGTTGTAGATAATCTATATAATTCAAGTAAAGAGGCACTGGATAGAGTGGAGAAAATTACAAATAAAAAAGTAACTTTTTATGAAGAAGATATTCGTAATGAAGAAGGTCTGCAAAAGATTTTTGAAAAAGAAAAACCAGATGCTGTCATTCATTTTGCTGGATTAAAGGCTGTTGGTGAAAGTTGTAGAGAACCTCTCCGTTATTTTGATAATAACTTTAATGGAACAGTGAATTTGCTAAAAGTTATGGAACGTACCAATGTGAAAAATCTGGTATTCAGTTCTTCTGCGACTGTATATGGTATTCCTAAGACTGTACCAATTACAGAAGAAGCTCCTTTGGATGTTTTAAATCCTTATGGAAGAACAAAACTGGTGATTGAAGATATGTTAAGGGATATTTATGCAGCAGACCAAAGCTGGAATATAGCACTTCTTCGTTATTTTAATCCAATTGGTGCTCATGAGAGTGGGGAGATAGGAGAAGATCCACAAGGAATTCCAAACAANCTTTTGCCTTATGTGGCAAAAGTGGCTGTGGGGGAATTAGAGTGTATTAATGTATTTGGAGATGATTATGATACTCCTGATGGAACTGGTGTGAGAGATTATATCCATGTAGTAGATTTAGCAATCGGCCATATCAAAGCATTAGAGAAATTAAATACAAGACCTGGTATTGTTACCTATAATCTTGGTACTGGCATTGGCTATAGTGTATTGGATGTCATTCATAATTTTGAGAAGGCATGTGGAAAAGAACTGCCATACAAAATTACGGATAGAAGGCCGGGGGATGCTGCAATGTGTTATGCAGATCCTTCCAAAGCGGAAAAAGAATTGGGCTGGAAGGCAGAACGTGGTATTGATAAGATGTGCGAAGATGCATGGAGATGGCAGTCCAAGAATCCAAAGGGATATAGAGGATAGTAAATAGTGTTAAAAGACTATCACAATAAGTACTTAGTTTTTATTGTGTTAGTCTTTCTTTCTGTAAAGAAGGAGGGTAAATATGGCAGGTAAATTTTATGGAGTAAAAAAAGGAAGAGTACCGGGAATTTATACAAGCTGGGACACTTGTAAGGCACAAGTAACAGGTTTTTCAGGAGCGATATACAAAGGATTTCCCACAAAGGCAGAGGCAGAAAAATTTGTGGGAATATCAGGCGGAATGGAAGGAAAACAGCAAGAACCCCGTATGGACCAAGCACAAGTTTTAGCAGAGTGTGTACAGCCAGATATGGAAGATGTCCTGAAAGGGAAAGAAAAAGAAGCTGCAGTAGCTTATGTGGATGGCAGTTATCATAATGGAACAAAAGAATTTTCTTATGGGGCAGTCATTGCTTATCAAGGAGAAGAGTTTCATTTTTCACAAAAGGTGGACAGCAAGGATTTGGCTTCTATGCGTAATGTGGCAGGAGAAATAAAAGGTGCAGAATGTGCAATGCAGTTTGCTCTGGATCATAAGTGTAAAAAAATTTATATTTATCATGATTATGAGGGGATTGCAAGATGGTGTCTTGGAGAGTGGAAAACAAATAAAGAAGGAACAAAAGCATATCGGGATTTTTATCTGAAAGCATCCAAAGAAACAGAGATTCACTTTGTGAAAGTGAAAGGACATTCTAATGATAAATATAATGATATGGCAGATGAATTGGCGAAGCAGGCATTAGGAATTTTTTAGATGACTTGAATTCCATGAAAAGGAATGGTAGAATAGAAATAAATATAAAAAATAAGGTTACTATTTAGGTAGAAACACGCATTTACTGCGTGTTTCGTATGAAAAATGAAAGTTGATTGCTACGTGCTACGCACTTCCGCAATCACTAACTGTATTCGTATTTCGGGCTGTCGCCCTACATACTCATACAGTTTAGCCAGCCAAATGTCTATATTTCTTTGCAAGCAAGCTTGCACGAAATATAGACGTTTGTCAGGACTTTCATAGTAAATTTTGCAATGTTTAAGCCCCTTCGCTGAAGGCGAATTATTATGGGCTTAAACGTAACTGTTCATGGTTCTGAACAGTTACAAATAAGTATAGGAATAGAATGGAGGTTATCAAATGAAAGGAATTGTTCTGGCAGGAGGAAGCGGAACACGTCTATATCCCTTAACTACTGTAACATCGAAACAGTTACTGCCTATTTATGATAAGCCAATGATTTATTATCCCATTTCTGTATTGATGAATGCAGGAATCCGAGATATTTTAATTATTTCTACACCTGATGATACCCCGAGATTTCAGTCTTTATTAGGAGATGGGGAGCAGTTTGGAATACATTTAACCTACGAAGTGCAGGAATCACCAGATGGATTGGCTCAGGCATTTTTGATTGGAGAAGATTTTATCGGAAAAGATTCTGTGGCTATGGTACTTGGAGACAATATTTTTCATGGGCATGGTCTGGAAAAACGTCTTCTAAAAGCAGCAAAGAAAGAAAAAGGTGCTACTGTATTTGGATACTATGTGGAAGATCCAGAGCGTTTTGGTATTGTAGAGTTTGATGAGAATAATCGGGCGATTTCAATTGAAGAGAAGCCTGAGAAGCCAAAGAGTAATTATTGTGTAACAGGATTGTATTTTTATGATAACAAAGTGGTAGAATATACAAAAAGTTTGAAACCTTCCCAAAGAGGAGAATTGGAAATTACAGATTTGAACCGCATATATCTTGAAAAGGGAGAATTAGAGGTTTGTTTCCTTGGACAAGGCTTTACTTGGTTAGATACTGGAACACATGAGTCTTTAGTGGATGCTACAAATTTTGTACGGACAGTAGAGACACACCAGCATAGAAAGATAGCTTGTCTGGAAGAAATAGCTTATTTAAAAGGCTGGATATCCAAGGAGCATTTGGAGAAAATTTATGAAACCTATAAGAAGAACCAGTATGGGGCATATTTGAAAAATATTATTGATGGTAAATATATTGTATAAAAGAAAGGAATTATAAAGATGAAAGTATTGGTAACAGGCGGAGCAGGATTTATCGGTGGTAATTTTGTACATCACATGGTGAACAAATATCCAGATTATCAGATTGTAAATTTAGACTTGCTGACTTATGCAGGTAATCTTGAAACATGTAAACCGGTAGAGAATAAACCAAATTATAAGTTTGTGCGGGGAGATATTGCGGATAGAGAGTTTATTATGGATTTGTTTGAAAAAGAACAGTTTGATATTGTGGTAAATTTTGCTGCAGAAAGTCATGTAGACCGTTCTATAACCGATCCAGGTATTTTCGTACAAACCAATGTAATGGGAACACAGGTGTTACTGGATGCTTCCAAAGAATATGGTGTAAAACGTTATCATCAGGTATCAACAGATGAGGTATATGGAGATTTGCCATTAGACAGACCAGATTTGTTCTTTACTGAAACTACACCACTTCATACTTCCAGCCCATATAGTTCCAGCAAGGCGAGTGCAGATTTATTTGTTTTAGCTTATTACCGCACTTATGGATTACCAGTAACCATATCACGTTGTTCTAATAATTATGGACCATATCATTTTCCTGAGAAATTGATTCCACTTATGATAAGCAGAGCATTAGCAGATGAAGAACTTCCAGTATATGGAAAAGGAGAAAATGTCCGTGACTGGTTACATGTATCCGATCATTGTGTGGCAATTGACTTAATTATTCACAAAGGTACAGTAGGAGAAGTTTATAATGTAGGTGGTCATAATGAACGTACAAATTTAGAAGTAGTCCAGACTATTCTAAAGGCATTAGACAAGCCAGAAAGTCTGATAAAATATGTAACAGACCGTCCGGGGCATGATTTACGTTATGCAATTGACCCTACAAAGTTAGAGACAGAACTTGGCTGGAAACCGGAATATACCTTTGATACAGGTATCAAACAGACCATACAATGGTATTTAGATAATAAAGAATGGTGGCAGAATATTTTATCTGGCGAATACGCACATTATTTCGATAAGATGTATGGTGAACGATTGTAGGATGAAAGATAATTAATGGCAAACTGACATGCCGCTTTTAGCGGCATCACTATAAATGAAAGAGGTCTTTATGAGAGTTTTAGTTACAGGTGTAAAAGGGCAACTTGGTTTTGATATGGTAAAAGAATTGGAAAAACGTGGTCATACAGCAATTGGCGTGGATGTGGAAGAAATGGATATCACAGATTCTATGGCAGTAGAAAGGGTTATTACCCATTCTATGGTAGATGCGGTAATACATTGTGCTGCTTATACAGCCGTAGATGCAGCAGAAGACAATCAAGGTATATGCTATAAGGTAAATGTAGAGGGTACGGAAAATATAGCCAAAGTATGCAAAAAATGTGATATTAAGATGATTTATATTAGTACAGATTATGTTTTTGATGGAAAAGGTACCAGACCATGGGAACCAGATGATACTATTACAGAACCGCTTAATACTTATGGAATGTCAAAATATCAAGGAGAACAGGCAGTTCAGAAATATTTAGAGAAGTTTTA
>JAAVHR010000058.1 GCA_014799595.1 Clostridiales bacterium
CCCCTCATGAATGAGGGGCTAGGGGAGTTGATGTGGGCTTGCCCACTTTGTTCTAATACTAAGTATTTGAAAGGAAATAGATTCATGGAATTAGATTTTTTGCATTTATTACAAAATATACATAATGAGGTTCTAGATCATGCTATGATGTTTATAACTTCTCTTGGAAATGGTGGATTATTATGGATTTTTATTAGTATAATGTTAATAAGTATTCCAACAATAAAAAGAGAAACTATGGAGGAAAAAAGGAAAAGAAAAATTTGTGGGATAATGGTTCTTGTATCATTAGCAGTTACTGCAATTTTAGGAAATCTTATTATAAAAAATATAATTCAGCGGCCAAGACCTTTTCAAGTGGATACAAGTGTGATACCATTGATTTATCCCAGGGAGTATTCTTTCCCGTCTGGACATACAAGCTCTTCTTTTGCAGCAGCGACAACTTTATTTTTTTATAGTCCTAAAAGAGGGAGCTTTGCATTTTTTATTGCAGGACTTATTGCTTTTTCTAGGATGTATTTCTTTGTACATTTCCCCACAGACATTGTAGGTGGAATGGTACTTGGCATTTTTTGTGCAGTTCTTGTATATTATGGACAGAAAAGATATTTTGGGTAACAGTTAACGGTTCTACGATAAACATTATACTTGGATTTATAATCTGGCAAAATATGAATGACATGGCTGAACTGTTATAGTATATGTTTATTGATAACACTTGTAACAGTTCAGGTAGGTCTGCACACTCCGCTGTGCAGACCGTATAAAAGAATAAAACAGAAAGGGGAATGGGGCAATTTACATGTGAAGCTTGCCCCATTCCGTAACAGGTCAGCCCCCGGCTGAACAGTTACTAACACTTTCATAGTAAGCAGGTGAAAGATTGAATTATATAGTGATGGATTTAGAATGGAATCAATGTCCAGAGGGCAAACGAAAAGAAGTAGAAGAGATTCCGTTTGAGATAATAGAAATTGGAGCAGTAAAACTAAATGAAAGATTTGAAATTTTGGAGGAATTTGGTGAAAAAATTAAGCCACAAGTATATAAGAAAATGGATCAACATGTAGGCGAAATTATTCAGATTACAATGGAAGACTTACAGAATTGCAGAAAATTTCCGCAAGTGGCTGAAGATTTTCTCCAGTGGTGTGGAGAGGAACCAGTATTTTGCACATGGGGAACCTTAGATTTAACAGAATTGCAGAGAAATATGGAATATTATAATATGATGGCACTTTCTGAAAAACCATTTTTTTACTATAATGTACAAAAACTTTTTGAGGTTTTTTTTGATGAACAGAAGTCAACCAGAAATTTGGCATTTGCAGTGAATTATTTTCATTTGGAACAAAAACAAGAATTTCATACAGCAATTAATGATGCCAGATATACTGCTTTTATTATGCAAAAGTTTGATATAAAGAAAATAAAGAAATATAAGGAGATAGATTATTTTCATTATCCTCAAAAACTAGAGGATGAAATTGACATTTCCTTTGCCAGTTATTCTAAATTTATTTCTATGGGATATCTGGGAAAAGAAGCATTAATGAATGCCAAAACAGTAAAAGAGGTAAAGTGTTGTGTTTGTGAAAAAAAGGTGGAAAAAAAAATAGACTGGTTTACCAATAACTCTAAAAACTATTATGGATTGTTTTTGTGTACAGAACATGGATATCTTAAAGGAAAAGTAAGGGTGAAGCGAGGACATGGAGAGGAGTATTTTGCAGTAAAAACTGTTAAGATAATTTCCAAAGATGAGGCAAACCGATTGAGTAAGCAGAGGGCAGATATTATTGCAAAACGTGCACAGAAAAAAAGAAGATAGAAAGGTAACAAAAAAGTGTAACAGTTCAGCCAGGAGGCTGTCCTGTTATGGCTCGCAGCAAGCTAACGCATGCAAATTGCTGTGAGCCACACTTAATTTACACTTTCATACGTCCCTGCACAGCAAAGTGTGCAGGGACTACCTGAACTGTTACAAAACTCCCATGCCTCACACAATTAGGCATCACCATAAATATATTCGCATGGGAGTTTCGTAAACGATGATGCACACAAGTGCAAAAGCAGCACTTGGCACTTGTACGAACCTTGCAGCAGAGTGCAAGGTTCTACCTGAAGATAGTGAATATATAGAAAAAAGTATCTGTTTAAGTTCTGAACAGATACTTTTTGTTGTTACTGCATGTAAAGGATATTAAAAATGAATATCTTTATTTCTTGGCTTTCCTATATATTGGTTTTTCCGGTTGGAAAGCATTCGTCTTCTTCTAAGTAAACGGAAGTAGAAGAACAAGAACAGGCATACAATTATAATGCATACCATTATAACAATCGTTTTAATAATAACAGAAGTATATTTAAAGGAACCAGAAATTTTTGTACTGTTGGTAAATTCTATATCATCTATACTTGCTAAATGTTCTATATCATTATTAGGAGTAAAATAAATATCTGTATGACCTACTAGTTGCTTTCCGTAAGTATAAGTTACAGAACCAATTACATTTTTACCATTTTCTTCTTTTATGGTATCATAAAGCTCTACTTGATGTACAGCACTGGAAACGTCAACTCCATTTGGTAAAATAATTTGACCATTATTGCTGGTTTGGAGTGGTGCAGTGTCCTTATCAAAAAAAGAAGTAAAGCGGGTAAACAATGGAGAATCTACAGAGTTGGTATCTTCTATAGTGGATGTCAAATCATGTATTTGATAATTCTCAAAAGCAAAATCCAATAAGGAAGTGGTGTCTGTGTAAATGTTAGCAGTCAGGCTTTGTTTTGGAGCCTGTCCCTTCATTACCACACAGATTAAACGCATACCATCCCGTTCTGCAAATGTTACTAATGTACTTTGTGCCATAGATGTATATCCGGTTTTACCACCAGTACAGCTATCATAAATATATTGGTTATAAGTATATGCGTTTAACATATTATGGTGGTTGGCTATTGGAGGACGGGCATCATGTTTATTGGTTTTTGGAATATAAGCTACTTTCGTACCTGCCACTTTTCGGAATGTGCTATTTTTTAGTGCTTCTTTGCTAATCATAGCCATGTCATAAGCAGTTGTATAATGATCGTCACTGTGCAATCCATTTGGATTGGAAAAATGGGTATTTTTACAGCCAACTTCTTTTGCACGTTTATTCATAAGATCTGCAAAACTTGCAATATCACCAGAAATATAATCTGCAACACCAAGACAGACTTCATTGGCAGATGCAAGCATAATCGCATACAAACATTGTTCAATTGTCAAAGTTTCACCGACTTTGGTATCAATATTGCTGGCACCAGATTCCAGATTTAAAACTTCGCTTTCTTTAAATGTAACAGTCTCATTCATTGCACAGTTTTCTATACAAAGGAGAGTGGTCATAATTTTTGTAATACTGGCAGGGTAGTGTTTTACATTACTTTTTTTATCGTATAAAATAAGCCCGGTATCTGCATCCATTACAATGGCAGAAGCAGCGGTAATGGATTTCGCTTTTGGACCTTTTGGAAAAGATACATTTTCATCAGGAGGTGCAACATCCGTTGCTGTTAAAGAAATAGGGCAAATACTTTCTGTTTGTATACTCTTAGTTAAAAAAGAAGAAAGTAAAAGTACAATAGCAAATGATTTTATTAAAAATTTTTTCATATTATCCTCCATATAATCATATAATAAGTTAGTCTACTTTTAATTATAAACAGTTTGTGGAAGAGTGGCAAGAAGAGAATCAAATATAAATAAAAAAAATGGTAACTGTCCATGGTTCTGAACAGTTACAAAACACCTATGCCTTGTGGATTGCGGCATCACCATAAATATATTCGCATGAATGTTTCATAAACGAGGATGCACACAAGTGCAAAAGCAGCACTTGGTGCTTTACGAACCTTGCAGCAGAGTGCAAGGTTCTACCTAAAAGAGTGAATATATAGAAAAAGTGAATGAAAGAATGATGAATGAAAGTGATTGACATAATGTATACCGATTGGTATACTGTTTATATTAGAATAGTACGGAATCAGGGGTTTGCTTGTGTAAAGGGTAAAGGGGGCATCTGATGCGTGACGGGAACAAACAAGACAATACAAACAAGGACAAGATATTATCTTGTGCACAACGATTGTTTTATGAAAAGGGATATGACTGTGTTGGTGTACAAGAAATCGTGGATGCTGCCGGAATTACGAAACCAACCATGTACTATTATTTTAAGAGTAAGCATGGATTATTAGAGTGTCTTTTAGAGCGGGGAGCCAATCAGTTGGTGGACGGTTTAAAACAGACGATGCGTGGGTCAGGGGGATATCAGGAGATTCTTTATAAGGCGGTGGTAACTTATATTGAACTTGCTGTGGAGAACAAAGAAATTTATCTTCTTATTATTAGTTTATTTTCATCAGCAAGGGATAATGAGGCTTATATAGCAGCAAAACCATATTTATCAAAGTTGCTACATGTAGTTCGTTCTTTCTTTATGCAGTATGCCAATGAACAGGAGCATTTAAAAGGAAGAGAGGATTTTTTGGCAATTAGCTTCACTGGTGTAATTAATTATTATTTGTTGGTTTATTTTGAACGTGGAGCATCTAAGGAAGTACTATTGGATGAAGAGATGATTCAGAATATTGTGAAACAATTTCTATAGGAGGTTTTAGGTATGAATGATATGTTGCAAAATTGGATTAATTGGATTCAGTATGATGAATTGATGAATTGCACAAATAATGCACCACATTTTTTGTTGGGTGCCCATGATTGTGGAGAGGGACAAGTAATCACTGCTTACAGGCCAGATGCATATCGGATCGAATTGGTTAGCAAGAATGGAAAATATCAAGAGGATATGGAAGGAATTGGAGATAGAGGCTTCTTTGGTATTTATTTCCCTAAGAAAAAATATACAAAATACAAATTAAAAGTGTATTATGGAGATGGCACAATTATTGAAACTGAAGATCCATATAGTTTCCCTTCACAGATTTCTTCTATGGATTGTCATTTGTTTGCAGAAGGAAAACATTATGAGATTTATGAAAAATTAGGTGCACATCCAATGACAATTGATGGCGTGGAAGGTGTACACTTTGCGGTTTGGGCACCTCATGCAAGACGTGTCAGTGTGGTAGGGGACTTTAACTTGTGGGATGCAAGAATGCATCAAATGAATATTTTGGGAAGTTCTGGTATCTATGAGATTTTTATTCCTGGTGTACAAGTTGGAGCGATATATAAGTTCCAGATTTTGACTAGAAATGGTGAGATTTTGCATAAGGCGGATCCATACGCAACTTCTACACAGATGCGTCCAGAGAATGCTTCTATGGTTGCAGACATCCGTGATTTCAAATGGTCAGATAGTGCATGGATTAAGAAACGTCAGGGAAAAGACCGTCTGGCATGCAGAAAAGATCCGATTTCCATATATGAAGTTCATTTGGGTTCTTGGAAAAAAAGAGATGATGATGTTAATGAAGGATTCTATAATTATAGAGAAATTGCACCAGAACTTGCAGAATATGTGTTAGATATGGGTTATACTCATATTGAATTGATGGGAATTGCAGAACATCCATTTGATGGTTCGTGGGGATATCAGGTAACTGGATATTATGCACCAACAAAACGTTATGGTAATCCAGATGATTTTATGTATTTTATAGATTATATGCATAGTAAAGGTATTGCAGTTATACTTGACTGGGTACCAGCACATTTCCCAAGAGATGCCCATGGTCTGGCAAAATTTGATGGACTTCCATTATATGAGCATCCAGATACCCGCCGTGGGGAACATCCACATTGGGGAACTTTAATTTTTAATTATGAGATGAATGAAGTAGCCAACTTCCTTGTAGCAAATGCACTTTATTGGATTGAAAAATTCCATGTGGATGGGTTGCGTGTAGATGCAGTGGCTTCTATGTTATATCTCGATTATGGTAAAGATGATGGAAACTGGCTTCCAAATAAGAATGGTGGAAGAGAGAATACAGACGTGATTGCACTTTTCCAACATTTAAATACCATTTTAGAAGAGAGAGATCCTGGAGCACTTATGATTGCCGAAGAATCCACAGCATGGGCAGGAGTAACGGCACCAGCTTCTATGCAGGGATTAGGATTTTTATTCAAATGGGATATGGGTTGGATGAATGACTTTTTACAGTATATGAAATGTCCACCGGAATCCAGACACTATGATCATTATAAATTAACATTTAGTATGATGTATGCTTATACAGAGAACTTTATTCAGGCATTGTCACATGATGAGGTTGTGCATGGAAAAGCAACCTTGTTAAATAAGATGCCAGGAAATAGAGAGGAACAATTTGCAAATTTACGTGTAGCTTATGGATTTATGTATGGACATCCTGGTAAGAAGTTATTATTTATGGGACAGGAATTTGCCCAGGATCATGAATGGAATGAAGATGTATCCATTAGCTGGAGTGATTTGGAACATGAGGAACATCGTGGAATCCAAAGATATGTAAAGGCATTGAATAAGCTTTATAAAGATTATCCATCTATGTATGTACATGATGGTAACAACATGGGATTTGAATGGATGAGCTGTGATGATCGTATGAGTAGTGTTGTTTCCTTTGTCCGTCGTGGAGAAACCACCAGAAAACAGTTATTATTTATTTGCAACTTCCATAGTAAAGAATATCGTGATTTCCGTGTTGGTGTGCCTTGTGCAGGATTCTACCAGGAAGTGCTTAACTCTGACGCAGAAGAATTTGGTGGAATGAACAGAGTAAATAACTTCAAACCAATTAAGGCAGAAGCCATTCCTTGTGATGGAAAGGATTATTCTATTGGATTTGCTCTTCCACCACTTACTACAGTAGTATTTGCCTATGATTTTAAACAGGAAAAGAAAATCGTAGTGAAGAAGAAATATTAGTTAAGAGATATTTATAAATAATAAACCGAGATTATTCACGGCCTTAAGCATGAACTAAGTCTTATGTAAGCTGAAGGCTTACAAATAATGACTTAGTCATGCTTAATAGGTCAATTGACGATGATTGCAGACAGGTGATGCTGTTAAGCAGCTCCTAGCTGCGATAGCAGCGGTCTGCAATATAGGACGTGAATAATTCCCCATAAATAAAGTAACTGTTCATGGTTCTGAACAGTTACTAAACTCCCATGCCTCGTACAATTAGGCATCACCATAAATATATTCCGCATGGGAGTTTCGTAAACGATGATGCACACAAGTGCAAAAGCAGCACTTGGCACTTATACAAACCTTGCAGCAGAGTGCAAGGTTCTACCTGAAGATAGTGAATATATAGAAAATAAAAATGTAAACGATCTATTGCTCTTTTGAGAGATAGGTCGTTTATATTTGGTTACAGTTCATGATTATGAACATTATAAGTAAAAGGAGAAAACTATGCGTTTAAGAAATGTAAAAGGTTCTAGGGAAACTATTGCAGCAAATGACTATGTCATGCATTTACCTGAAGAATATGAAAGTTATAAGGGGCGTTGGAAAGAATTTTTTGGGAATGAAAACCCTATACATATAGAAATTGGAATGGGAAAAGGACAGTTCATTATGGAACTTGCAAAGACGAATCCAGATATTAATTACATTGGAATAGAAAAATATTCCAGTGTATTGGTTCGTGCTTTGGAAAAAAGACCAGAGTTAGAAACTAAGAATCTGATATTTATCCGTATGGATGCAGAGGATATTGTAAAGGTATTTGATAAGGATGAAATTGATCGGATTTATTTGAATTTTTCTGATCCTTGGCCAAAGGACAGACATGCGAAGAGAAGATTGACATCTACTCAATTTTTAAGTAAGTATAATCAATTTCTCCGACCAGATGGTAAAGTAATCTTTAAAACAGATAACCGTCCGCTTTTTGATTTTTCTTTGGAGCAGGTAGAAGAAGCCGGTTGGACTTTGGAGAATCATACTTTTGATTTGCATAATAGTGAGTTTGTAGAAGGGAATGTAATGACCGAATATGAAACAAAATTTGTGGCAGAGGGAAAGCCAATTTGCCGGATGGTGATTTCTAGAAAAAGGAAATTATGATGTGAGACATTGGAAGCAAAATGGGTTGTGGAAGCAATAGAAAAAGCGAAAAGGGGGAAACTTGCAGCTATGGAAAAAGAAAAAACACAGTTAGAAAAGCGGGTATTGAAGGCAGAATGTGCAAAAAGCAAAGGAGGAATATGAATACGTTCCACCAAACGGGTATTATAAAGATGGGTACAATTTGTATCTCCGAATGGAGGAATACATGCTGGAACACCTGTTGTTTCTTCATGATCACAGAGTATCCACTACCAATAATGAAGCCGAACGGCTTTTGAGAAGCTATAAACGAAAACAACAGCAGGCTGTGTCATTTAGGAGTTAAGAGAGTATCGGTTATCTCTGCCAATGCATGAGCATGCTTGTTGTGATGCACCAAAATGAAGAACTTAATATATTTGACAGAGTATCCCAGATATTTGAGATGAAGAAAACAGATGGGTTTTGACTAAGATTAGTCTATACTATCGGTTTCTCTTTTTCAAGTTAACCTGTGAACAGTAACGAACTGTTACATTAATTATAAAAATTTTGTATTTTTTTATTGACAATTAAACCATAATAATGGTATACTGTAACACGCAAATAGTGATTATGACGAAAAATATGTTTTGGTCATAGTATATTATTTCGAAGAGGGAAATCTTACATACATCCACCTCATGGTTTTAATCACAAGTGTCCTGTGTCAAAAAATAAAAGGAGGGTATATGAAGGACTAGGAGAATCAGATATTTATTACAAAGAATGTTAGAAATGGGTATTATGATAGAAGCCTGTGATTAGATATTTATATTTTGATGTTACAATAAGTAAAAAAGTATAATAAAATAAAACAGAGAAAGGTTTAAGGGTATAATGAGACAAACTATATGAAAAATCAAAAAAAGTGCTTTAAAAGGAGTAGCAGCGTTAGTTGCTGTAGTAACTTTAATAAATGAAATGCCAATTACAGTATTAGCAACAACAAAATATGGTTTTACATACGACAAAAGTGACTACAATGTATCATGGAAAGCGATGGAGTCGTTTAATGTTCGTACAGAGGCCGGAGGTAAGTTGGGAACTTGCAGTTATGTTGTTGGTCTTACGCGTGAAAAGAAGAGTAATGATTATGTTTTGATGACAAGGGAGGTTATGACACCCAACAAAACGAAAGTTAAATTATATCCAAATTCATCTCAAAAAGGATATGGATTAAATGAATTTGTATCAGCAAAGGTAACTTTACCGTCTTTAGATGATTATCAACCACAAAATGCACCAACTACAGATACAGTGCAGTTTTCCATTGGTGCGGATTCCTCAGGACCAAGTGTAAGTGCTTCTTATAACATTGTACATAATGATTTGAATATAGTTGCAAGTTGTAATACGCCAAATAAAAAATTTTTTGTTAAATATGATTTTCAGCCGAGCATTGGAAATCCAGTTGCAAGCAACAAGTATGTTGCCAATGAAGCAGTTCAACTTGGAGCTGCAGCCTTTCATACAAAAAAAGATACAGTATCCTTTAGTATGAATTATGATGCAAGATTTGGTGCAGCGGGAAATTCTAGTTGTTCACCATGGTTGGTATATATTAGTTATGTGCAGAAGGAAACTGCAACGAAAGCGTATAGCTTTACTGTGTCAAAAAATAATATATAGTTGTGCTTGGGGATAAATGTTTTTATCCTCAAGTTTTGTTATGGAGGAATGATATGAAAAAGACAAGTATAATATGTGGAGGAATTATAATAGCATTTGTGTTGTTGTTTTTAGGATATCGGTACTGGATGAGTGTAACTCCGGATGATGGAAGCGTTCTTCGGGAGCAGATGCAATATTTGAATGAGGAGATAGATTTGCAGGTGCTTTTGTATGGGGATGATGTTGTCTTTCCAGAAGAATTTACATACAAATCCTTGGAAAGACTTGATGAAGATAACTGGAAACCGGATAACGATTATGTGTTTTTGATTGTGAATGATTTGGATGGCTCAGTTGGTCTGACGGAGGAACAAATTACAGAGATAAAAAAATATGCTGATCAAAATACAAACTTTAATTTTTATTATATTGGTTTAAATAAATTAGAATTATTCAAGAAAGTATATGACGACTGTAATATAGGTAAGACGGATATGAGTTTTGGTTATGTGATATATGAAGGAACGAGACTGCAACATTATGGTTTGTGGAGAACAACCGATCATGAATATTATGAGATGAATCCAAAGTTGTTAGGTCAGGATATTTGTGATACCATTGAACAGAATGTGAGGTCAAATGAATAGTGTTAAAAATAGAGGGTATATGTAAAGTATATGGTGATTTTTATGCACTTAGGGATATAAGTATAGAATTGCCATCATCTGGTTTTGTATTTGTGAATGGTATTAGTGGAAGTGGAAAGACCACACTTATGAATCTATTAGCAGGATTGGCATTACCTACATTGGGGAATATATATTATAATAATCATAATATAATGCAATATACTCAGAGGGAGTGGGCAGAGTATAGAAATGCAGTTGTAGGTATAGTTTTTCAAAGCTTTAATTTGATGGAGGATATGACAGTGGAGGAGAATCTGTTGTTGCCATTGTATCTTCAAAAAATAGAGTTTGAGGAAAAAAAGAGGTGCATGCAAGAGATTTTAGAGTATGTAGGATTATTGGGCTATGAAAAACATAAAGGAAATGAATTGAGTGCAGGACAAAAACAAAGAATCGCAATTGCCAGAGCAATGATAAAGCAGCCGAAAATAATTCTAGCAGACGAGGCGACTGGAAATTTAGATTATGTAAATTCAGAGTCAATTTTAGAGCTTTTTAATTCCATTTCGAAACAGTGTCTGGTTATTTTGATTTCTCATGATAAATCTGCTGCTGAAAGATATGGTGACCGCATTATCACACTATCTAATGGAGAGGTAATAAGTGACATTGACAACAAATTGGTGAAGAAGTTATCTTTATTGCCATATAAAGTGCATTTGTTTGGCAAGGAAAAGGAAAAATGTATTCCTATACAAGAATTTGATATTCGAAAAGAAATACAAGAATTTGCTGGGTGGAGAGGAGAAACCTTACAAAGCTGTGAATTTTTAATAAAATTAGATTATGAAGAAATATTGGTTGAAGAAAAAAAGTCAATAAAATGGAGAAGAGAAAATTTATGTACCAAAAGACTATCGTTTAGTGAATTATTGGGGTTTATTAAGCATTCCTTGAAAAAGAAGAAAGCAAAAAATAGTTTGATTGTGTTTATATCTGCATTTATTAGTACACTGCTTATTCTATTGCAAATGTTTCGGTGGAATGATTATAGTGGAGTTATGTTTCGGTATATACAAGACTCCAAGGAACAATTGTATGAAGTTAAGCAGTGTATTACTACGGATGCAGCAGAGTTTGAGATTGTTAGGGGAAAAGAATTTTATCAAAAACTAAAAAATTGTATTGGTGAGGAAAATATTTTAAAGATAGTGGAGGAAAATGAGCTAGAAACAGAAAATGATAATTATGTTGTAGATAAAATTATATATAATGATAATTTTTTTGGAGGAATAGATTTTCAGGGGGAAAGACCTCAAAAAGTTGATGAAATAGCTATAAATCAACAGTTTGCAAAAAAAATAGATGTTCAAGTGGGAGACGATGTGTTGATTGAAGATTTGCAGTATAGAGTTTCAGGAACATTTGATTTGGAGTTGAATGGAAATAATGATTTCATCGTTTTAACAGAAAATGCAAACAATAGATTTTTATATGAGCAAGACAATATTAACCTGCGATCCTGCGATGTGACAAAATCGGTAGATATAGATGAATATTTACAAAGTATACAAACAGTAGGTTCACTTGCAAATATACAACAAGATATGCTTTTGTGGGGAGAACTGCCGAAAGAGAGCAGGGAAATAGTCATATCTAGTGAACTGGCGGAAGAACTTGGTTATTATGAGAATAAAAATATAGTAACAAAATACAGGTTGAGAGATTTGTATGCGAGTAAATATCAGGAAGAATATACAGAATATATTAATATGTTTGATTACCTTGGTAAGCATGTAAAGATAGTGGGTATATATGATATAGAGAAGGTAACAACAGATTGTGGAAACATTTTAGTGCAAGACGATTTGTATCAATCCATTATCTCGGATTATGCCAGTTATTTAAATTATACATGTTGTTACATAAATCTAAAAAGTAGTGAAAAAAATACAATAGATAAACTTTTAGAGGATAATTTCTGTCTATGTAATGATGTTTGCGAATTTGTTTTTTTGGTTCGGAATTTTGCAGAACATATGAAAGTGGTGTCAATTATTTTGTCCTTAATTTTATTAATTATGGTTATATGTGTAGTGGTTTCTTTTATGACATATAATGTAAAAGAAGCAGGAAAAAGAATTGGAATCTACAAATCAGTTGGAGTTTGCAATGAGGATTTAAGAAAAATGTTTGTAATACAGAACTTGCTTTTAAATGGTACTGCGGTCATATTAGCAAACATAGTATGTTATGTTGCAGTAGGTTGCATAAATAAGCAGATTGTTTCAATGGCAGCTTTAAACACATTTGATACATTTGCTGTTGATGGTGTTGTGTGTTTGGTATCAAGTGCAATCATTTTATTTATAGCATTAGTTGCGACTATAGCACCATTAGGAAGGATGCTAAACGATGAATCTATTGTGTTAATTAATGAGAATGAGATATAAGTTTAAGTCATGTATGAAAATAGAAATCAAAACAGATAAAAATATATTGGGACCTAAACGCAGAAATATACTGTCTATAATAATGAATAGGATAAAAAATAGCCTTTTAGGGCAAAAGTGCGAAAAAAGGGGAAAATAGTGTGTAATAGAGTCTGTAGAATAGATAGAGTGAAAATTATAAAAAATAAAAAGGACAAACTTACTTTTGTATTTGTTTGAATAGAATAAATACAAAACATGTAATAGGTGATTTTATGGAAAAATGGAAAGTAAAACTGGCACAACTTTCCAGTAATAATATAGAATTAAACCGAAAATCTTTGCAATTAAAACGTTCGTGGGATGAAGTGGCAAAGATAATTCATGCAGAAGAGAAAAAGAAAAAGAAAAAATAGTGTAACTATTTAGGTAGAAACACGCATTTACTGCGTGTTTCGTAAGAAAAAGTAAATTATGTAATGTTTAAGCCCCTTCGCCGAAGGCGAATTATTATGGGTTTAAACGTAACTGTTCATGGTACTGAACAGTTACAAAACTCCCATGCCTCGCACAATTAGGCATCATCATAAATATATTTCACATGGGAGTTTCGTAAACGATGATGCACACAAGTGCAAAAACAGCACTTGGCACTTATACAAACCTTGCAGCAGAGTGCAAGGTTCTACCTGAAGATAGTGAATATATAGAAAATAGTCAAATTTAAGATAATGAAAACAGCGGTACAAACGTGTACCGCTGTTTTCGTATATAAATCATTCTATTAATTCAATTTAATTAAGCTTTTGGTCCTGCAGCTACTAACGCTTTACCAGCTTCGTTTGTTTCATATTTTGCAAAGTTCTTAACAAAACGGCTAGCAAGATCTTTTGCTTTAGTCTCCCACTCAGAAGCATCTGCGTAAGTATCACGAGGATCTAAAATCTTAGGATCTACGCCTGGAAGTTCAGTAGGTACTTCAAAGTCAAAGAAAGGAATCTTCTTTGTAGGAGCTTTTGTAATAGAACCATCAAGAATTGCATCAATGATACCACGGGTATCTTTAATGGAAATACGCTTTCCAGTGCCATTCCATCCTGTGTTCACTAAGTATGCCTTAGCACCACTCTTCTCCATTTTCTTAACTAATTCCTCTGCATACTTTGTAGGGTGCAACTCAAGGAATGCTTGACCAAAACAAGCGGAGAATGTTGGAGTTGGCTCTGTAATTCCACGCTCTGTACCAGCAAGTTTAGCTGTAAATCCTGACAAGAAATAGTACTTAGTCTGTTCTGGTGTTAAGATAGACACTGGAGGAAGTACTCCAAATGCATCAGCAGAAAGGAAAATTACATTCTTAGCTGCTGGAGCAGATGAAATTGGACGAACAATATTCTGAATATGATCAATTGGATAAGATACACGTGTATTCTCAGTTACACTCTTATCGTCAAAATCAATCTTTCCATTTGCATCTACTGTAACATTTTCTAATAAAGCATTGCGCTTAATTGCATTGTAGATATCTGGCTCAGACTCTTTGTCAAGGTTAATAACCTTAGCATAGCATCCACCCTCAAAGTTGAATACACCATTGTCATCCCAACCGTGCTCATCATCACCAATCAAAAGACGCTTAGGATCGGTAGACAATGTTGTCTTACCTGTTCCGGAAAGACCGAAGAAAATGGCTGTGTTCTCACCATTCATATCTGTGTTAGCAGAACAGTGCATAGAAGCCATACCCTTTAATGGAAGGTAATAGTTCATCATTGAGAACATACCTTTCTTCATTTCTCCGCCGTACCATGTATTTACGATAACCTGTTCGCGGCTTGTGATATTGAACATAACTGCTGTTTCAGAGTTAAGACCTAACTCTTTGTAGTTCTCAACTTTAGCCTTTGATGCGTTGTACACAACGAAATCTGGCTCAAAGTTTTCAAGTTCTTCTGCAGTTGGTTTAATAAACATATTCTCAACAAAATGAGCCTGCCAAGCAACCTCAACAATAAAACGAACAGCCATTCTTGTATCTTTGTTTGCTCCACAGAAAGCATCTACTACAAAAAGTTTCTTGTTAGAAAGTTCCTTCTTAGCAAGTTCCTTTACTGCTTCCCATGCTTCTTGTGATGCAGGATGATTGTCGTTTGGATACTCATCAGATGTCCACCATACAGTGTCCTTAGAATTCTCGTCCATAACAATGAACTTATCTTTAGGAGAACGTCCTGTGTAGATACCTGTCATAACATTGACAGCACCAAGCTCAGTTTCTTGACCTTTTTCATATCCCTCTAATTCAGGCTTAGTCTCTTCCTTGTACAATTCCTCGTAAGAAGGGTTATGCACGAGTTCAGTAGTTCCTGTGATACCATACTTAGTTAAATCAATTTTAGCCATTTTATTACCTCACCTTTCTTTTCATATATTTTTAAAATACGTTATCAAAAAATAACGAATTTTCTTTTCTAAATTTGTATGTGTTGCCAAATTGTTAAACAATTCAATATGTATTATATCATTAAAAAGAAGGTCAGTCAACCAACTATATGGAAATTCAGTACTTGAGAATAAAAAATTCAAACATTACTCTAAATTTACAAAAATATCCATAGTAGATATGTTTCATTTTATATTACAAAATCATATATTAATGACAAAGGTAAAAGTACAGACAAAAATTGAAACTGAAAAATATAAAAAGGACACAGAAAACAAAATGGTTCTTATTCCCTAGTCCCTCCCTTATATTTTCTGGTTAAAGTTCTCTAACACGGTCAAAGAATCATAAAAAGTTCACAGGACATTAAAATTATAATGCAGTAAATGTGTGTTTCTACCTGAATAGTTAAATTTTACTTTACAAATGAAAAAAATATGTGTTAAAATAATTTCTAGAAATTGAAAAACCGTGTATATCCGGTAGATGTAAATCCAGCATATAGAAGATAAGTGCGTGTAATCTATTTGTAGTTAAGTGTTACAGTCCAGATTTGGGCTTATATAGTAACAGTTATACTGCATAAGGATTATACGCACTTTTTATTTTATTTATTTAGTAGGAGGATTGGATTTATGCAAAAAGAAGTAATAATGGAAACAAATGAAAGTCCCATGGCAACGGAACCAGTGAACAAGTTAATGTTAAAAATGGGAATTCCTATGATTTTATCTATGATGCTACAGGCAGTATATAATATAGTAGATAGTGCCTTTGTGTCAAATATGAAAGGAACAGGAGAAATTGCATTGAACGCCCTGACATTGGCTTTTCCGGTGCAGATGCTTATAGTGGCAGTTGGTATTGGAACAGGTGTAGGAGTCAATGCTTTGTTAGCAAAAAGTCTTGGACAGGGAGATAAAGAAAAGGCAAGTAAAACCGCAGGAAATGGTATTTTTTTAGCAACAGTTATATATGTAGTGTTTTTTATATTTGGTATATTGGGAACGAAAGGATACATTGCAACTCAGACAAGTAACATTCAAATTGCAGAGATGGCAACACAATATTTGTGTATATGCTGTGTGTGTTCTTTTGGTATTATATACTTTTCTATATTTGAAAAGGTATTACAGGCAACTGGAAAATCTCTCTATTCTACTATTGCCCAGATATTGGGGGCTGTGGTAAATATTATTTTGGATCCAATTCTTATTTATGGAATGTTCGGATTGCCAGAACTTGGTGTAAAGGGAGCTGCTTTGGCAACTGTAATTGGGCAAGTAGTTTCCTGCTTGTGTGCATTGAGTTTTCATTTTAAAGTAAATAAAGAGGTTTCTAATGGATTATCCTACATAAAACCAGATGAAACGATTATAAAAGGAATTTATGCCATTGGTTTTCCGGCAATTATTGCCCAGGCATTGATGTCAGTTATGACATACGCATTGAATGTGATTTTCGTAACTATAGGGGAAAATGTGGTAACGGCGTATGGTTTATATTATAAGATCCAGCAATTTATTTTATTTGCTGCTTTTGGACTCCGGGATGCTATTACTCCGATTGTATCCTTTAATCATGGAATGAATAGCAAAAAGAGGGTAAAAGAGGGAATAAAATATGGTATGATATATACTCTCATTATTATGTTTGTAGGATTTGTAGGATTAGAGATTTTTGCAGAACCTTTTGCAACAATATTTGGGCTTTCTGGAGAGACCGCAAAATTATGTATAAGTGCCATCCGTGTGATATCCATTAGTTATTTATTTGCAGGAGCAAATGTGGCATTTCAGGGAATCTTTCAGGCACTGGATAGTGGAGTGGAATCCTTGGTTATCTCTATATGCAGACAGTTTTTATTTGTAGTTCCAGTGGCTTGGGAATTTGCAAGGCTTGTGATGCTTGGTTCTCCATTATGGGTGGTATGGACTACCTTCCTTATTGCAGAGGGACTATCTGTTGTGATAGCTTGTTTATTTATGAGAAAGATATATAAGAATAAGATTCTAAGGCTGATTTAAGTAAGATAAATAGAGAATCTGATTTTGAAACTTTTGTAACTGTTCAGAACCATGAACAGTTACGTTTAAGCCCATAATAATTCGCCTTTGGTGAAGGAGCTTAAACATTACATGATTTACTTTTTCTTACGAAACACGCAGTAAATGCGTGTTTCTATCTGAATAGTTATGAAACTTTTTATTTTATGCTCTTAGAATTTTGGTAGAATAGAATGATAAAATGGAAACTTGACGAAGAAGGGATGAGATTTCAAAATATTTCTAAAAGAAGTTAGTAATGGTTGTAATATGATTGATGGTTTTGGACTGAATCCTTTAGAAGATGTTAAGTTAAAAAATTTATTTCTGCTATTTATGTTAGATGGTTCATGGATTTGGGAAGATGATTGCACTACAAGGAAAGAGTTGGTTAAGATGATAAACTTAAAGGATATATTGAGTTAATCAATATTGGAGGGGAAAGAAAAAGAAGCATAGGTTGAAATATTACAAAAAATTAAAAAAAGCTTGGATATACAAAATATCATGGTATACTGTTTTAAAAGAAGATGAATTATAAATTGGATTGATGTTCATAGGAGGATTTTTACCAGCCATTATGGGAAATTATTAGATATTATGTATATTCTGGAAAAATCCAAATGAGGGGTTCTGAACAGTTACATTTGACTTTATAGAATTGAATAAAATTTGTATTTGAAAGTGAGATGAAATAGTATGGATAAGATTCTAGACACTAGTAGCTATGGAATTTGTTTATTTTCCTTAGAAATATTACAAAATTTTATAAAAAAAGAAAAAATCTGGTCAAAAAATATCTTAAATAAATTTCAAAAGGACAAAAAACTATATTTAGGAACGCAAAAAGAAGGTACGTGGATTCCTATTGTACAGATAGATTCTGTAGGTTATGTTATTAAATTAGATGGTTATGATAAACCATTTAATGATGAGTGGGAGCAAAAATTGGAGTATCATGGATTTAACATTGAGATAAAGGATATCCTTTGTATTTCTAGTATCGGTATGCTCTATAATTTTGATGTAAATGATTTTAGTGAATATGAAACCTCATATCAGACATTAGATGGTGAAACACTATATAAAAGTTTTAAATATGATGTTCCTTCTGGAAAATACTTGGTATCTATTAAAGGATATGCACGTAAGCAGGAATTAGTGCATTATGCAAGCCATGATAATCCAGACTATGGATTTTTATTTTCTCTTGTTAAAGTGAATGAGTTTGATGGTTTTAAAAATCCTAGAGAAAGTGAGTTTTATGAATTCAATATAGGTTGGCTTACAGAGTCAAAGAAAGCGGTAATTCATTGGTTTTCAGAAGAGGAAGGAGGAAGAAAAGAACCTCCAACAGATGAAGAATACTGTCCTGTCATAGAATTAGAAAATGGAAATATTTGTAAGTTATATATTAAATTTGACAGGACAAATCCAACACAGAATAAAATGATAGATAACTGTAGAGTAAAAATGTTATTATATTCTTCACTAGATTACTTACTAAGCAGCAATGCAGAATATATCATTTGTGAAGAATCTCGTAAAAGAGGTAAATTAGTTATCAAAAAAGTGGGTAGAATGGTAATCAAGTAAGATAGAATATGTCCTAAAAGTGGGGTAATTTATATCAGATGGAATAGGATCCAATTTTTGATATAGACTCTAGTGGGTGGCAAGCGTACGGAATAGTATTAATAAAGTTTGGACTGTACATAAAAAGAAGTGAAAATTGAAATAATGTAGGTTTGTAACAGATTACAACACAGTCTTTAAATAATAAATCGCAAGCTGTGTTCTATCCCTTAAATCTAATTTTTCCAATATCGTACTAATATAGTTGCGGACAGTACCTTCGCTTAAGAATAGCACTTCACTAATTTCCTTATTGTTTAAGCCTTTGGCAACCTGTTCCATAATAGAAAGTTCCTTTGGGGTCAACGAAGGGTCTATTTGTGGTGGGGCAGCAGGTGTTTCTGTCTGCTGCATAAGGGTAGGGATTTTGGAAACAATCTCCCCGCCAAATACACTTTGCCCACTGTATACAGCCTTAATAGAGGGAATAATGCATTCAAAATCCTGTTTGATAAGATAACCTCTGGCACCAAGATAAAGTGCCTTAATAATATAATCATCATCAGAAAAAGTGGTGAGAAATAAAATACGGGCATCCTTATGGGTGTCAAAGATTTCTTTTGCCGCATCCAGACCATTCATTTCTTCCATGCGGATATCCATAAGCAGAACATCAGGATGATGTTCATTATAAAGGCGGATGGCATCTTTTCCATTATTGCCCATAGCAACGACTTCAATGTCATCATCAGATTCTAAGATGGTTTTTAAAGACAAAGTTACAAACTTATCATCATCTACTACAAGTACTTTCATATAAAATATCACCTTTCTAAAGGAACTATTGTTACTGTTCACACCTACAGTGCAAACAGTAACAGAATCCAGCCTATTTATAATTCGCCTTCAGCGAAAGGTTGGATTCTTTGTCTACCACTACTTGTTCTTACGTACTTTGCAGCAAGTGCAAAGTACTACCTGTGAACAGTAACGAAATATTACCTTGGTTTCTGGATAATAATGAAAATCCGAAATCCATTGTCTGAAGTAATATGAATGGTTCCACCAAGGGCAGTTACCCTTTCACGCATGTTATCAAGTCCCATACCATGATTGCTATTTATGTCATTTGTTTGGCTGAAGTTAGATGTTCCATTATCCTGAACCAGTAATTGGTAAAGGGCTGGATGTTCTCTAATGGTAATTTCCATTGCGTTTCCGTTACTATGCTTTATCGTATTAGTCATTGCTTCTTTTAAAATAGCAAGAAAACAGTATTTTATATCCTTGGAGGCATGGTTAGACATGTCATAATCCAATTTTACATCTAAATTTGGAAATTCTTTTGTCATATTAAGAATCATTAACTCTAAATCCAAAGATTCGTCCCGTAAATCATGTACACTTTCCCGAATACTAGTCATGGCAGTATTTAGAGTATCCTTTAAATTGCTTAAAGGTTCATCTAATGTTTCATTTTTGTTAATGGTCAAAATTGCCCCTAACTGCAAAATAGAGCGGGAGAGCATGTGACCTACGTTGTCATGGATTTCCCTTGCAATACGGTTTCGCTCTGCAAGGGTGGCAAGATGTATTTCCCTATCCTGTTCCATACGTTGCTTTTTTTGATTACGCTGTAAACTTTGCTGCATATAAGAATGTACATCATGAATTTGGTGATTGCTTTCTTTTAGGGAAATTATTTGGTTTGTTTTTCTCACAAGCATATAGGCAAGAATACAAAAGCAAATTATAAAGAAATAGCCATTTAATGAGAGATAATCCGATGTAAATCCATATTTTATATAAACTATAACAAAAAGAACAATAAAAATCAATTCTGTGATATACGATTGTAAAGCACCCTTGGGATGTAAATATTTAAAAACATATAGGAACATGGGAAGGTAGAAAAAATAAACAGGAGAAAGTAAGGTACATAGCACAAATAGTCCCACTGTAATTAGTGAGACGTATTTGTTGCTAAAATAGTATGCAAGACAACCCAAAATTAAAGTAATTAGCATAGAAATAATGGATTGTGTAGTTAAGTGGTTAACTAAAATATATAGAGTAGAACAAATATATATAATAATAATATCAATAAGTGAATTCATAAAATTCTTTAACTCTCCTGCTGTTTTTTTGCAGCTACAAGTCCAATACAAAACAGAGCCAAGGCAAATAGTAGCTGAATTAGTAAATTCTCTGATATAGCTGAAAGAGAATGGGTTAGGTTATCTGTTCCTGTAGAAATTATATCAAGTGACTGACTGTACCAATAGGAGGGCATAAGTTTTGCAACGGATTGCATGTTACTTCCTAAAACGGAAACAGGGACAAAAATTCCACCCAGAAATGCAATTGCCAAAGGAGTAACTACAGAAAAGCCCAAAACACTGGCATGTTGTTTGAAAAGATTACCAGCCATAAAAGCCAAACTAACAGATACAATGGCAAAACACATAGTATTTATTATATATAACAAAAAGCTTTCTGTTGTCAAGTCCTTATGGAATAAGATAAATGCAATCAAGTTAAAAATTCCCACAGTAATAACGGCACAAAGCACAACTCCTATTGCTAATTGTATATTGTGGCTGTGAAAGGTCTGAGAAGAAATGGTAATACGGTTTTTCAGGCTTTTTTTTCGAAATACAACTAAAATGGGACTTACAGCAGTAATGAGAATTCCTACAAAAACATAAGCAAGAATATTGTAAAAGTTAAAAATTGCTGAATAGTCATTTGTTGTTTCTTTTGTTTGTAATTCACTCAAAAGAGAAACTTTTGTGGTATCCTCTAAGATAGGCTCTATTTTTTGAATGGCAGAATTCAAATCGTCACCACAGGAAAGATAAGTATGCAATGTAGCAAAATAGCTGTCAATTTTCCGGTCAAATAAAAATCCAAAGGAGGAATCCTGTAACTTAATATTTTCTGTTTTGGGTTTTTTACCTGTCTTGATGTCATTTTCAAATCCTTTTGGAATAATAAGTGCATAGTAAATTTTACGGTAGTACATAGCGTTACGGATATCATCCATATTATCATCAAATTCTATAAAACTGTTATCCTTTGATAGATAAGAAAGAAGAGCCTTGGAAAGTTCACTATTGTCCCGGTCAATAATAGTAAAATTTACGTTACTTGAGCCAAAGGCATTAGGAACATCGCCGTCAGATGTAGCTGTGGTAATAATTGCCAAGAGAATAAAAATACCAAAGTAAACCCCTATACTTATAGAATTTTTCTTGAGTATTTTATAAAAAGCCTTAAAGGTTTGCATATTTTTCCCTCCTTAATATAAGAATAGCAGCAATAAATAATAGAATATTCCATACCAATAATGATAGAATACAAACATGAAATCTTCCGGCATCATCAAACACACAAGTATATTGATAGCAGTCGCTAATAATGGCAGCAGGATTAATTCTGTTGAAAATTGGCAGATTGCATTCCATAATGTATTTCATTTCGCCAACCATAAGACCAGCAAAAAAGTTGGATGTCAATACAACAGCAGTTACAATGCTTTCTTTAAAGCGATGTTCACCTTTTAGAAATACACCAAGAAAATAGCCTATAGAGACTCCAACCATATTGGAACACAGACCAATTAATATAAGTTTACCAAGGTTGTTTCCTAGATTAATACCTAAGATTTGTGTTAGATAAAAAAGAAGTAAAAAATATATTCCCATTTCTATAGTTAGTGCAGCACCAAAGTCGGATAAGACTGCCAGTAATTTTGAGGTTGGCGAAATACTTCTTCTTGCACCTACAATAGATTGATCTGCCTGTAACTGTTTGGTATTTTCTAATCCCAAGTTTGCTCCATAAAGACAGGTCATAGCAATGAGAGCAAAGAAATATTGTGCATATATATCTGTATTTTGAGTGCTGAGGGGAAGCTCTTTACGAAATGAAGACTCACTAAAAAGTGCTTTCGTAGCTTGTTCCAGTTTTTCCGGACTGCTCATGGCAATATCAGAAAGAACTGCTGTATTTCTTTTACAAGTATCAAGAATCTCTTTTAGGATAGTTTGATCAATTCCGCTATCTTTAACAATAAGAGATAATTCTCTGTTTTTCTCATCTACTGTGATAATACCAGTTATGGTACCTTCTTCTAAAGCATCTTCTCCCTTTTGAAAATCCATTTCTTTAGCAGTAATATAATTTTCTTCAGAAAGAGTGTCTATCATTTCAAAAAGATAAGAAAGATTCTCTGAATTATGTAACTCATCTATAGACACTTTTGAGGTACTGGTGGTAGTGATTGCCACAGGGATAGTATTAATAGATTCCGTTTTTTCTGTGATACTGGAGAATGCCATATAAAATAAAGTACCTAAAATAAAAGGAAATGCCATATTCCAGAACAGAAGAGTTTTATTTTTAAATAATATCTTCAATCTGTTTTTATATAAATGCCAAAACATAATTTACCCCTTTCTTAATTGTTGGTATCTCTGTAACTATTCAGGTAGAAACACGCATTTACTGCGTGTTTACGTAGTAAAATGTAAATTTTGATTGTTCTAAGCCCTTCGCCGAAGGCGAATTTTTATGGGCTTAGAACGTAACTGTTCATGGTTCTGAACAGTTACGTATCTCTTAGTTCTTTTCCGGTAATTTCAAGAAATACATCATTTAAAGTTGGAAGTTCGGAATATATTCTGCCAAAAGAAATATTTTTTTCTTTTAAAAACTCCATTAAGCGGACAAGATTACGCTGGCCTTTCGTATAGAATACATTTAAATAATTATCTTTATATTCTACTTTATATACATGAGGAAGTTGTTTAATTTCAGGTAGAAGTTCTTCTTTAAAGGAAAGAATTTCTATTTGTATGGTTTCGCCAGCCTTAATCATATCTTTTAATTCTTCCTTTGTGCCTAAGGCGATATTCCGTCCAGTGTCTACAATGGCAATCCGTGTGCAGATTTGTTCCACTTCCTCCATATAATGTGAAGTATAAATAATGGTTGCCCCCTCTTGATTCAGTTGTTGAATGCCTTCCAAAATTTTGTTTCTGCTTTGAGGGTCAACGGCAACTGTTGGTTCATCTAAGATAATTAACTTTGGCTTGTGGGCAATTCCACAGGCAATATTTAAACGTCTTAAAAGACCACCGGATAATTTCTTTGGAGGAAATTTGCGAAAATCTTCCAGACCAGTAAAGACAATGGCATCTTCTACATATTTTTTTCTAGTAGCTTTGTCTTTAATATAAAGCCCACAGAAATAATCAATATTTTCATATACTGTCAATTCCTCAAATACTCCCACATCCTGAAAGACCACACCAACTTTTTTCTTTAATTCATAGCTATTTGGTTTTATGGTTTCACCAAATACTTTAATGCTTCCCTTATCATATTTCAGCAATCCCAGAAGACAGTTGATAGTGGTGGATTTACCAGAACCATTGGGACCTAGAAGTCCAAATACTTCTCCTTCTTTGATTTCTAAATTAAAGTGGTCTAGTGCCACTAGTTCCTTGTATCGTTTTACTAAATCTTTAATTTCTACTATTGTTTTTTCACTCATAATATCCTCCATTTGATATATCCTCAATTATTCACGTCCTATATTGCAGACTGCTGCTATCGCAGCTAGGAGCTGCTTGACAGCAGCACCTGTCTGCAATCATCGTCAATTAATCTATTAAGCATGAATAATCCCGGTATATCACTATAATTTAGCCAAAAACTGATATGCCACCTTTTGTGACATTATCATAGTTATAAAGCTCCATAACTAAATGATAACCATATTATATAGGAGAGAAATACAAAAGATAAGTTACAAGAATCATAAAATTATATGACATTTGTCATAAGTCCACTTGTCTGACTAATTATTTATTTAATAAAAGAAAGTAAAAAAAGACCTTCTTTTATTAAATAAAAGAAAGCCTTTTTTAAGTCCAAAGGAGCATATAAAGATAATTATACCTATATTGAAATCAAAATATAACACCAGTTGGACTACAAGTCATTTTAATAAAATATTAATAGATTGTTCTATACCAGAAAGGAAAGATAACATAGAAGTTACCTTTTAGTGCCTGATATTGTAGACATCTGGTACATTTGACAGAAGTGCCATCATAAGCAAAATCTGCCCCACGATTGGTGCTAAATTCCATACCAGAAAAAGATATCTCTTTTCCTGATATGGAAATGCATAAGTACAAATAAATGTATGGATTAATTTACTATAATACTATTCCTTTGCATTTCCTTTTGTACCTTCAATTGCCTTAAGAGTAGCAAGAACACTTGTTGTTAAATTGTGATAGTTTTCCAAAAGTTCGGAAACATAAGCAACCCCAGATTCTTCTAAGTGATAGTATATACGGGTTCTTTTACGACCCACTAGTTTAGAATATTCTGTAATATATCCTTCTCTTTCCAGCTTATAAATTGCAGTATACACTGTATTTAAAGGGATGGATAGTGTTTCATTTGATAACTCTTGAATTGTTTTTTCGATCTCATAGGCATAAGAATCTTCAACGGATAAAATATCCAAAATTAATAAATCTGTAATACCATTTAATAGGGGATTTCTGTTTGCCATATACATACTCCTTTGTGTTTTTTATTATGTATCTGATTATAACATAAATAAAACAATAATACAATACTTTATTTAAAAAAAATTTTTTTTTATATCTTTTAAAAGATAAAGCATTTAATAACTCTTTGTTTTACCAAACTGATTTTTTAAGTTTGTATGTGTTTTGTAACGCTGTTTTCTATTTATCCATACACTTGACAGAAAAAGGAAGATTCGATATACTGGAAGAAAGTTCACTAGTGAACAAATGGAGGATGTCATGGAAACAAGTGAGATTGTTTTATCGGGAATACAGTTGAAGAAACTTATGGAACATATGGAATTACCCATTATGGAAAAATATCAATTAAGACCAGTGGAACTGGATATTTTGGTTTTTTTGTATCATTCAAAGGGAAATACTGCTAAAGAAATTATGAAAAAAAAGTGTATTTCTAAGGCACACATTTCCAAATCAATTGATAACTTATATTCTAAAGGTTATGTGAAATTAATGGAGGATACAAAAGATCATAGGGTAATACATATTGAATTGACAAATTCTGCCAATCAGGTTGCACAGGAGACTATACAAATGTATGAAGCATGCAGAGATGTTTTGTTAAAAGATATTTCTCCTGAGGAATTTGCATTGGTTAAGAGAGTTACAAAAAAAATGGTGGAGAATATTAATGAAGTGCTGGGAAGTTGAAAGTGTTTCACTAGAAATGAATATGTGAAATACATTTTGTTGTAGGTATATAGTTCGTTAATGAACTATATACCTACAAAACACCCATGCCTTGTGGACTGAGGCATCACCATAAATATATTCGCATAAGAGTTTTGTAAACGAGGATGCACACAAGTGCAAAAGCAGCACTTGGTGCTTTACAAACCTCGCAGCAGAGTGCAAGATTCTACCTAAAAAGAGTGAATATATAGAAACAGTAAATGGACACAATACATAAGCAAAAAGTGAGATAACTGTTCATGGTTCTGAACAGTTACAAAGTGAGAAGGATGAAAGACAGGAGGAATTTAAGTGAAGGATATAACAGCATATACAAAACAACAGGTATATTTATGTAGGGAGAACAATCAGATTGAAAAAGGGTTATATGACCAGTTTGGGGTGAAAAAAGGATTACGGGATGAGTATGGAAAGGGAGTTTTAACCGGTCTTACTAATATTTCACAAGTTAAGTCTTTTGAAAAGAAGAATGGGCAGGAGGTTCCTTGTGAAGGAGAATTGCTTTACCGTGGTTATAATGTAAAAGACTTGGTGAATGGAGCTCATGGCAAACGGTTTATTTTTGAAGAAGCAACCTATCTTCTATTATTTGGTGATTTGCCTAATGATAAACAATTAGAAGAGTTTAAGAAGATTCTTGTAGATTGTATGGAGTTTCCGGTTAGCTTTACCAGAGATGTTATTATGAAAGCACCTAGTGCAGATATTATGAATTCCATGACACGAAGCATTTTAACACTGGCATCTTATGATGAGAGAAAAGAGGATTTGAATATTGACAATGTATTAAGGCAATGCCTGCAGCTTATCAGCACATTTCCAATGATGGCAGCTTATGGCTATCAGGCATATAATCATTATATTAATGAAGGAAGTATGTTTATACATAATCCAGATGAAAATTTATCCATTGCAGAGAACTTTCTTCGCATGCTTCGACCAAGTGGAGAATTTACAGAATTAGAGGCCAGAGTGTTGGATGTTGCATTGCTTCTGCACATGGAGCATGGAGCAGGAAATAATTCTACATTTACTACAAGAGTGGTAACTTCCGCAGGAACAGATACTTATTCTGCTATTGCGGCTGCTATGTCTTCCCTTAAAGGAAAAAAACATGGTGGTGCAAACCTTATGGTTATGAATATGATGGATGATATTAAGGCTCATGTGAAAGATTATCATGATAAAGAGGAGATTGCAGCATATTTAAAGAAGATTCTTGGAAAAGAAGCCTTTGACAAAAGAGGGCTGATATACGGAATGGGACATGCTGTATATTCCCTGTCAGATCCAAGAGAGGTTGTGTTTAAAGGATTTGTGGAGCAGTTGGCAAAAGCAAAAGGAAAAGACGAAGATTTGCTACTTTATAATAATATAGAAGAAATTGCTCCAAAATTAATTGAACAAAGCCGGAATAATCATAAAAAAATCAGCCCGAATGTGGACTTTTACAGCGGATTTGTGTATGATATTCTTAGTATACCAAGAGAGTTGTATACACCGCTTTTTGCCATTGCCCGTGTGGTGGGATGGAGTGCTCACCGAATTGAAGAATTGGTGTCCGCAGATAAAATTATCCGTCCGGCTTACAAGAGTCTTGTGATAGCACGAGATTATAAAGAGCGGGTGGGCAGATAAAAAAAGTGCTGCCACATTTGCAGATGTGGCAGTTTTTATATGGTATACTTAAGAATATAAATTTTATAGGAGGTTTTCTTATGCATAAGAATAGAAAAATATGGGGGAGTATAACAGCACTCCTTAGTGCATTGGCGGTTTTAGTTGCCATAATTTCTGGGCAGTCTTTGGATGCAAAGACAAAGATTAAGTTGAACAAAACGAAAATTTCCCTAGAGGTCGGTCAAACTAAACAATTAAAATTAACAGGAACAAAAAAGAAAGTTACATGGAAGAGCAGTGCGGCTAAGATAGCTGCTGTTAATAAAAAAGGTAAGGTAACTGCTAAGAAGGCAGGAAAAGCAACGATTACAGCAAAATACAATAAGAAGAATTATACCTGCAAGGTTACCGTAAAAGCACAAAGTATAAAAAAAGATGGTAAGTATGATGTGAAGAAGGATGTACAGAAGTATTTGACAAAATACCACTGTCTGCCATCCAATTATATTACAAAAGCAGAGGCAAGGGAGCTTGGATGGAATGGAGGCGGATTAGATTCTTATCAGTATGGAGCTTGTATTGGCGGAGATTACTTTGGAAATTATGAAGGGTATCTGCCAAAGAAAGATGGACGTTCTTATTACGAGTGTGATATCGATACCATGCATAAGGATAGTCGTGGAGCAAAACGCATTGTATATTCCAATGATGGATTGATATATTATACAGAAGATCACTATCAGACATTTGAACTTCTGATGTAACTATCCAAGTAGAAACACGCATTTACTGCGTGTTTCGTAAGAAAAAATGAAGGTTGGTTTGTTCTAAGCCCTTCGCCGAAGGCGAATTTTCATGGGCTTAGAAAGTAACTGTTCATGGTTCTGGACAGTTACCTTCTGGCACAGGTAGAAGCGGTCTTAGAGGGGAAAAGGTAATATGGAAGGTAATAAATATGTAATTGATGGGGAGAAAATAGAAGATAAAGAGTCTTTGTGGAATGTAGTAGGTGAAGTGATAGAATTACCAGAGTATTTCGGAAATAATCTGGATGCTTTATCAGATGTTTTGCAGGAAAAAGGTTTACAGGGAAAGATAAATGTGTTAAATAAAGAGAGATTTATAGACATATTAGGAGATTATGGAAAGATTTTTTTGCAAATAATAGACCATGAATAAGTAAACATAACTGTTCATGGTTCTGAACAGTTACAATGTTATAATGAAGGGAGGAACTGTAGTATGGAAAAGGCAATGTTTGTAAATGAAACAGAATATCAGATTATTAAACTGTTAGGGAAAGGAAAAGGCGGGTACTCCTATCTTGCTAAGAATGGAAATCATCAATATGTATTGAAACAGATTCATCATGAACCTTGTGATTACTATCAATTTGGCAATAAAATAGAAGCAGAACTAAGGGATTATAAACGTTTATCTGATATAGGAATCACAATGCCCAAGATGTTGGATGTTGATGTGGAAAAGGAAAGAATACTGAAAGAATATATTGAAGGAGACACTGTGTATGATATGGTGTTACAGGACAAAATAACAGAGAATTGTTTAAAACAGGTAAAAGAAATGTGTAATCTTTTGTATCCTGCAAATACAAATATTGATTATTTTCCAACAAATTTTGTGCTGCAGGAGGGTATTCTTTATTATATCGACTATGAATGTAATGATTATATGGAAGAATGGAATTTTGAAAACTGGGGTATCAAGTATTGGTCTAAGACGGATGAGTTTTTAAAATATGTGGAAAACAACAACCATTAATAAATGATTACCTGTGACTTGATATTTATAACTTGACATATAAGTGCTATAGAGCTATAATTTATCTGATTTTGTGAGAATAAAACAAAATTATGGTGTCAAGAAGGTGAAAATTCTTACAGGGCTGTTTATAGATTATCTGACAGCCCTTTCTGTGGTTTTGATAAAGAGAGTAAGTGGTTATACTATACAAGTAAAGAGTTTAGTAACTATTCAGGTAGAAACACGCATTTACTGCGTGTTTTGTAAAAAAAGTAAACAGAGTTCATAATAAAAATTATCATATTTTTGAAATTAAAGAAAGAACGAGGAATCATAGATGGGTTTAAAAGATTGGTTTACACATAAAAAGCAGAAAAACAAAGAAAAAGAGATAGAGGCAGAAATACAAAAAGAAATAAAAACTATAAAAACAGAAGTACAGCAGGAAATAGCGAAAATTGCACCAGAAAGTATAGCAGCATTGCGATTAGTGTATGGGGATTTTTATGAGACAGAGACGGTACAGGAAAATGTGATTTTATATGAATCTTATGCCGGAAGAGGATTAATTTGTAGTCCTTATGCAATATTCAAATGTTTTTTGGGCAGACCCGATTTTGAAAAATATACGCATATATGGGCACTTGAAAATATGGATGCACAGAAAAATATTTTGGAAGACTATAAAGAATATGGCAATGTGAAGTTTGTACAACGGGATACAATAGAATATGCTAAGACGCTTTGTCAGGCTAAATTCTTAATTACGAATTTGTCTTTTCCAAATTATTATACAAAAAAGCCAGATCAAATTTATATCAATACATGGCATGGCATTCCTCTCAAGACTCTGGGATTTGATATACCAGATGGCAGAATTACAGGATTGAATACAATTCGGAATTTCTTATCCGTAGATGTTTTCTTATCACCTAACCGTTTTATGACAGAACGTTTCCAGCACGCTTTTCGCTTGGAAGGTTTATATGAAGGGCATATTATGGAGTCAGGGATGCCTCGTAATGATAATTTATTTCATACTGACCGTAATGAAATTATTGGGAAATTACAAGAAGCAGGTGTGGAGATTCATCCAGATAAGAAACTGATTATGTATGCACCAACTTGGAAGGGTGATAAATACTCTGCACCAGATACAAGTACAGAATTATATTTTGAATTGATGAGAGTGATAGAAGCAAATGTGGATACCGAACAGTATCAGATACTTGTGAAACCACATCAGATTGTATACAAACATATTGTAGATAAAGGTGAGCAGCTTACCAATAGGTTTATTCCTGCCACAATTGATACCAATGAACTTCTTTCTATTGTGGATATATTAATTTCTGATTATTCTAGTATATACTTTGACTTTTTGGCAAGTGGCAGACCAATTTTATTTTATATACCTGATTTACAGGAATATAAATTGCAACGAGGTTTGTATTTTGGTATAGACAAGCTCCCAGGTCCAATAGCTGAAAATTTTGAACAATTAGGAAGTATGATTGCAGATGTACCAGCAGCTATCAGTCCATATATGGAAAAGTATACAGAAGAGAAGGAATGGGCTTGTGGCAATGATGATGGTACTGTATGTGAGAGAGTGATTGATAAGATTATTGTAAAACAGGATTTTTCGAATATGATATCTTGTGACTATCAGAAAAAACAGAAATTGTTGTTATATACTGGAGGATTGAATGCTGGAAAAAAACGTGATAAGCTGGACGAATTTATAGAACAATTTAATTATGATAACTATGATTTGACATTGATTGTTCCACATACAGAAAGTGAAGAGATATTTGCGTGGATCCGTAATGTTGATTCCAAAGTGCGTGTTTTGCGCAGAACAGGAACACATGCAGCAAATGAGGAAGAACGCATTTGTATGGAATTTTTATCCAGACATGGTGAGAAGGATCCATGGCATGAAATTGTTTATAAAAATTATTATCCGGTAAATGTATATAAGAGAGAGTTGTATCGTATAATAGGACAAACGCATTTTGACTTTGCAATAGACTATTCACAAAAATCTCTGTATTATATGAATTTGTTCCAGTGTTTGGAGAATACCAAAGTTCTTAATATAAAAGAATTGGATTCATTTAAGGTCAAGGAACAGTAATTAACAGACATGCCTGTTACGCAGGCATCACCATGAATAATGAAAGGCTTGGTTTAGGACATATATGGATACAAAATATACAATATTAGATAAATATGAGATTAATGAGGATATTCGTGTATCAGAAGGCAGATTGTATATTCCTGCAAAGGAGGACTGCACCTATACAAAGATATTGTGTGATAGTTCAAAGATGGATTTTTTAGTTGATGCTAAAAGAGAAGAAAGTGCTGATGGAAAACATAACTTAGTTGTTGACTTCTCAAAAGAGAATAGAGAGATAGAAGTATTGTTTACACAGTTTTTAGAGGCAAAGGAAAATATATTAACCTTTTCTATGTTTTTTTTAGATGGTACACAGTGTCATAGGATTCAGGATATTAGAAAAGAGGATATTTTAGTTCATAAAATTCTTTCTGTTACAAAAGAAGGAATGTTTCTTACTTTAGGAGTATATTTTCAAGCTGGTGGAAATATGAGTCTTATTCTTGCAAAAGAACAAGATATTTATCAAAAAACTGTTAATGTTTATTTAAAAGCAATAAAACAACAGAATAATATTTGTGAAATTATATGTAATAGCGGCCGTGTTGCAGCGTTACAGAAGTATGGAGCAAAGTGTGTAAGATTTGAATTGAGGGCAGCATCTACGGAAGAGCAACATATTGTTCCTATTAAGGAGTGTAATGAATATCAGGAAAAAGAAAATGTATATGTAGAGTTATGTGCAGATATTGATTTTATGCAAATTCAGAACCTATTTACAACACATTGGAATATATTTTTTATCTTCCAATTACAGGGAGAAGAATATTGTGTGCCAGTTATAAACAAAAAGAACAATAAAAAATTGAATAATTCTTTGTTAAGGGAAAGTCTTTTGCATCCTTTTAAAAATGTGAATGGACGTAATATGGCATACTTAAATATTACTAAATCAGGACGTGTAAGAATTTATACTGGAGATTTGAATAATGCTGTAGAATATGACCGCAATGAGGACTTTGAAAGCCTTATTCAGAATCAGGATATACCATTTTGTAAAGAAATTTCTGCTCAAATCTTAGAACCCTCTATGGGGCAAATGAAGATTCAATTATTGGAGGCTTCTTTTGAAGAAGTAGATGAAATCGCATTGTTAGTATATAAGATGGTTAGTGTGCACATTCTAATTGTACCTGTTGATATTATTGATAAAAAAGAGGGAATATGTCAGGTAAATACGGAAGATTTTGTTAAGATTTGTGAAGGAACAGGTGCCGCTGCATATAAGTTTGCACTAGCAATTCGTAAAGGCAATCGTTTTATGAAAGGAAGGCTTTACGATAGAAATATCTATATAGAGACCATGATTGGAAGACATGGAACAGCAGATGAGGAGATGGCAGAAGAAGAGAATACTGCCGATAAGGAAAATGTACAGGATGAACACGCCATTTATATGGAAAATATCTTTTCTACAAAGGTTGGTGAAGAGATAGTGGAAGCATGTCCTTATACCAATAATACAGGGTTCTTCTTAATGCGTATGTGTGCCCAGAAGAATATGTCTATCTATAAAGTAGTATGTGAGGCACTGCAAATTCACGTTTCAGATAACTATTTAACAATAAAAGCAAAATGCCCAGGTTCCAATAGAAAATGGGTTGGTTTTTTATTGTCATACCGTTATCAAAAAGAAGAAGATCAGGATGAACGGTTTTTTGCTGCAAATTCCATAGAAAAAGAAGACAGCAGTTGTATTATCTCGGCAAAGATTCCATTGAAAAATCAAGAATTTAAGGGAATATATTGGAACATCCGTCCTGTTTTTAAAGAGGAAGGCAATATGTGCTATGCTTCTATAAAGGCACTAAAGCCTGAATTAAAGGAAAGTTATAAAAAGTTATTTCAACGTAATTGTAAATATTATAATGTGGGCAATGAAAAATATATTTTGTTTCCATTTGTAGCAAAAAATGGAAATATAAACTTAATGTACCGGACAACAGAAGGTAATGATGGATTGCAATTTCGGTTAAAGGAGCGTATGGGATTACGACTTTACCAATTATTAGAAAAAAGATTAAAAGCACAGAAAATTATGTTGATATATGAGAAATATTGTTATATGGCGGAAGATAATGGTTACCAGTTTTTTAAATATTGTATGGAAAACGACATGGAAAAATATATGAATAGAAAAATTTACTATGTCATTGATAAGAATTCGCCAGATTACCAGAAGGTAAAAAAATATGACAAAAATGTACTGGATTTTATGAGTGTAAAGTTTATTGCTTACATGTTAGCTGCTAAGCTTCTTGTAAGTTCAGATGTGCGAAGCCATGCTTATGCATGGAGACACCGTTCCAGTATTATTTCACATGTTATACAAAAGAAAAAACATGTATTTTTGCAGCATGGTGTTACTGCAATGAAAAAAGTTGATAATATTTTTGGAAAATCCAATAATTCTCCAACCAATTTATTTATTGTGACATCAGAAGATGAATATAACATTGTTAGTAAATATTTTGGTTATAATAAAAATGAAATAGCACTTACAGGATTTGCCCGCTGGGATGTATTAGAAGATAAATCTCAGCGAAGAAGAGAAATCCTTTTGATGCCGACTTGGAGAAATTGGTTAGATGATGTGGACAGTGAGACATTCCGCAACAGTGAATATTATAAAAATTATATGGAACTTCTAAATTCCAAACGATTACAGAAGATATTATCAGAGCATCATGTACACATGAATTTTTATATTCATCCTAAATTTAAAGATTATATTGGAAATTTTCGGATTAATGGTGACAGTATCCGGCTGATACCGTTTGGTGCGGAACCGTTAAATGAACTTATGATGCAATGTAATATGTTAATTACTGATTATTCCAGTGTAAGCTGGGATGTATATTACATGAAAAAACCAGTTCTATTTTATCAGTTTGATATAGACACTTACAACCAGACACATGGAAGTTATATGGATATGGAACACGATTTATTTGGAGACCGTACTTTAGATTTAGAGGAATTAATTTCTCTTATTGAGGAAAATATAAAGAATGGGTTTCAATTAAAACCAAAATACGAAGAAGAATGTAAAAAGAATTTTAAGTATATGGATAAAAATAATTGCAAACGTATCTGTATGGCGATAAAACAGAAGGGATATTAAAGGTTTTGTTATAGTTCTATAGTTTTTAAGTTGTTTGTGAAAATAACATTAGATATGTAAATGGAAAAAGCACGTATTCTTATGAAGCGGGATACGTGCTTTCTGGTAAGGATGAGTTAAGAATGAAAGAAATAGTAGAAAAGAAAAATTCTTTTACTAAAACAGATACTTTATTATTAAAAGGTGTTGCGATTATTATGATGATGTATCATCATTGTTTTTTGGATGAAACACGGTTTGAGGGGCATGAAATAATTCCCACTTTTTTTTCTATAGAGACATTGATGCATACCAGTAATTTCTGTAAGCTTTGTGTAGCGATATTTGTATTTTTAAGTGCATATGGGATGACAGTATCCTTAAAAAAAATACAAAAAGATATGGATTTATCTGCAGAAGAGTTTACTTTATATACAAAAAAAAGATTTTTTAATCTCATGCATGGCTGGTTATTCGTCTTTGCTGTTTGTCAAATTTTTACATTTTTTATAAATCGCTATCAAGTTAAGAGATATGGTAATTCTGTTGCAGAGGCAATAGTATATTTTCTATTAGATGGCTTGGGTGTTGCAGATCTTTTTGGAACACCAACACTTGTTGCAACATGGTGGTATATGAGTTTTGCCATTGTGATTATTATAATATTTCCGTTACTGATTTTACTATACAAAAAGATTGGCAGCATGGGAATGCTTTTGTTTTCTGTTGTTATACCTAGAATTATTAGCATTCATTATGAACCATTTGAAAACTGGTTTTTGGTAATTATTTTTGGAATTATATTTGCAGATAATAACCTGCTTGTAAGAATAAAAGAAAAGAAATTTACAAAGAAGACTTTTTGGGATAAAGCCATAAAACTTCTTCTGTGTTTTCTCTTGTTACAATTGGGGTTATTTTTGCGGGAGAGTTGTGAACTTGGTTTCTTTTTTGAATTTCGTCATGGACTTCTGTGTTTGCTCGTCATTTATGTAATTTATGAATTTTTGCCAGATGTGAAGTATTTGAATACAATGCTCATATTTGCAGGGAAACACTCCATGAACATGTTTTTAACTCATACATTTATCAGACATGTATATCTTAATGAATTCACTTATAGTTTTAAGTATCCAATTGTGATTATAGCAGTATTATTTAGTTTGAGTCTGGTTCTTTCTATTTTGATAGAGCAAATGAAGAAATGGATAGGATATAACCGTTTGGTAGAAAATTTACGAAAAAGGTGGTTCTAAGGATTGACAAAAGTGAAAGGTGTGGTGCAGAATATGGGGAATATAGCAAATGCAAAAACGTGGATAAAAAACAGTTATTTGTGGAGTTTCTTAAAAAAAGGGAAAAATAAATGGAAGCACTATCAAAGCAGGATTTCACCAAAAGGATTAGATGCACTTCGGTTGTTATATGCACAATATTACGAACAATGTAAAGTGAATGACAATATGATTTTATATGAAGCGTATGCGGGCCGGGGAATGATCTGCAGTCCGTATGCTATTTTTAAAATGTTTAGAAAGCGTCCAGATTTTGCGAAGTTTACACATATATGGGTGGTTGAGAGTGAGCAGCAGCAACAGGAATTAAAGGAAAGTTGTAACGATTCGAATATAGAGTTTGTGGTTAGAGATACACCTTTGTATTGTAGATATTTATGTACCACCAAGTTTTTAATAAACAATCTGTCTTTTCCCACCTATTATACAAAAAAGAATAAGCAGATTTATATTAACACTTGGCATGGAATACCGCTAAAAACACTAGGATTTGACATTCCAGAGGGAAGAATTACTGGTTTAAATACCATTCGTAACTTTTTATGTGTTGATGTATTTTTATCTCCCAACCATTTTATGACAGAACGGTTTCGGGAAGCTTTTCTTTTAGAGGGAATTAGCGAAGGCAGAGTGATGGAATCCGGAATGCCAAGAAATGACAATTTATTTCATACCTGCAAAAGTAATATTGTAGAAACTTTAAGAAAAGCAGGAGTAAAACTGGACGAAAAGAAAAAAATTATTCTTTATGCACCAACTTGGAAAGGTGAGAAATATTCCAGCCCAGATACAAGTACAGAATTATATTTCCGGCTTATAGAGGATTTAGAAAAACATATTGATATGCAGGAGTACCAGATACTTGTGAAACCCCATCAAATTGTATATAAACACATTGTAAAAAAGGGAGAAAAGCTTACTGATAAATTTATTCCTGCAACCGTAGACACCAATGAAGTTTTATCTATAGTAGATATACTGATTTCAGATTATTCCAGTATTTACTTTGACTATTTGGCTAGTAGAAAACCAATACTATTTTATATACCAGATTTACAAGACTATCAAAAACAGCGTGGACTGTATTTTGGGATAGATAAGCTGCCTGGACCTGTTGCAGAGAATTTGCAGGAACTTGGAGGTTTACTGGAGGATATTCCCACAGCAACAGAACCCTTTAAAGAGAAATATGAACAGGAGCGTCAATGGGCTTGTGGAAATGATGATGGAACGGTTTGTAATCGGGTAATAGAGGAACTTATAGTTAGAACAAATACAGAAAAACTACTCTCTTTTCATACTAATAAAAAGACAAAAATATTGGCATACAGTGGAGATTTACAGCCAGGAGAGGTTCGTAACAAGTTAAAAAAATGGATTGCTGTAGTGGATTATGACAAATATGATGTTACATTACTTGTTCCACATACTGCTACTGAGCCTGTACTTAATTGGATTAAAGAAGTGGATCAAAGAGTAAGAGTGCTTAGGCGTACTGGAAAAATGGCAGTGACAAAAGAGCAATATAAACTAGCAGACATAATAGAAAAAAAGAGTATCGCAAAAGCTACATTGGATGCAGAACGAAGAAGAGAGTTAGTAAAGATTTGTCAAACAGAGGTAATTAGAACGGTTGGTATGGCGAAATTTGATTATGCAGTAGATTTTTCAGAAGGATCCATTTTCTATCAAAATTTATTTTATAGTATGGAACATACAAAAATGATTACCATACAACAATTGGAAAATCTGTAAGAAACATAATGATTGACTACTATTTGACACAAAACAATTTTAAAATTTGGTTTAGTGTTAAAGTACGAAACAAAAGAGGTATTTAGCTGACTTAACAGTCATCTGCAATATAAGTCGTGAATAATTAAGGATTAAAAGATATAAAAATGTGTACTTTAATGAATAAGAAGGGAAAAGAATGTTTATTTCAAAAATAAGAAGAAAAATAAAAAGTGGGGTACATGCAGTAAAAAAAAATGTGGTACGTGTTGTAGCAAGAGACCCAAAGCGAAAGTTTTTCTGGACAAAATATCATATAAATTGCGATATGATAAAAAGTAGAATCTTGTTGGATGTACCCATTTTGTCAGAAGAATGTTGCAGCATAATGAGAGGAATAAAAAAAGCTGGTTACAAGGAATGTTTTGTTGCAACAGATAAACAAAATATAGAAAAAGTTAAGCAATGGCTTTTGGAATCTGATATAACAGATGCAAAAATTTTAGACAATCAATCTTATCAATATTTAAAGGTGCTTGCGACAGCAGAATATGTATTAGCGACAGACTGGATTCCCTCTTTTTTTATAAGAAGAGAAGAACAAAAGTTGATATATTTTTATAAAGGCAGTGGAACTTTGCAGGATAAATCCCAGTTGATTCATGAGAAAACAGGGGAAGTTCAGCACAGTATGTTACAGGCTAGTTATTTATGTTTTCGTGGAGAGGAAGAAAAGAAGTCTATTGTTGATATTTATGGTTCTTATATCATAAGAAAAGAAGCTGCCATTATGTGGGAGCTACAGGGCTTGGAGCAACTGACAGAAGCTATTATTAGAGATGAAAAAGAAAAATTGGAATTTTGTGATGTTGATGAAAACAGGATAAAAACAAGAAGAATTATTGTTCCTAAAACTGTAAAAAAATCAGAAGATTTAGAAACTATAAGACGTTTTATGGGCGAAAACGATATTGTGCAATTTTCCAAAAGACAGTTTCAAAATAAAGAAACCAGACGTTTCCTTTGTGAGGAACATGCAGCCCCATTTCCCTTTTTAGTGGTAGATTATAATTATCCACGGACATATAGTGAGGAAATAAGACAGAAATTAGGGNATGTTAGTGTTACCGAACGAATTGCAAGGCGTGACAAAAAAAGAAAATATGCAGATCTGATGTTGGAAGAACAGCCGTTAACAGATATATGGGTATCAGAGACAGGATGCAGTATTGGAAATACAACATTGTCAAATCTTGAGGCTGATTATAAAGTGAATGATAATGGAACATTAAGTATTTATTTGAAAGATACAGAATTTTTTATGCTGAANCAACTTTTGTTGGTAAATAAAAATAATGTGATATTGGATGTATGTCCAATAGAGGATACACAAAAGAATACAGGAGTTATTGAAGTTGATTTTTTGAANTGGTGGAATATTACTGAGGCAAAAGGTCGTTTTTTGGTTGTTGCAGAGGTAACAGAAAAAGAAACAGGACGAAAGTGTCTGGTTTCTTTTACCAATACAGNTATTACCAGAAAGAAACAGGAGAAAAATGAAGCATTTTTCCAAAATGCATCTTACTTAACACCGATTTTTTTGGAAAATCAGGCAGTATTATGCTATCAAAATGGAAGCCAAAGGCTAATGTTTTTAATATGTCCACCAGAAAAAGTGTTACAAGAGCAGATGCAGGCAAAACTTATAAGAATAAAATCTGGCAAATCTACTATAAGAATAGAAGCAAGCTTGAAAAAAGAACCTGGAATTACGTTAAAAAATGTTGTATTCCGTTATCGAAGTGTATTAAGCTACGAGATTCCTTTGGATTATAAGGCAGAGGAAAAGGATGGATATTATTATCTTAGTATATTTATTGATTTTGCGAAACTTAATTTAAGGGAATTATATTGGGACTTGCATATTGTCATGGAACAAGATGGAAAAGAATATAATGTATTAATTAAGTTTCCAAGTATGTATTGGAAATGTAAATTTTATTTATCAAATAAAGATTATAAAGCTGGGGATAACCATATTATTTTTCCATATTATACTGTGGCAGACTGTATAGCTTTTTTGTATCGTGCTTCTTCTAACTATGATGCTTATGGAACAAAACTCAAGGATATGATTGCAAGTGGAATATATATTTTTGCAAAACCATTTTTTAAAAAAAGAAATATCTGGCTAGTCTTTGAAAAGTTTTGTACGATGGCACAGGACAATGGATATTATTTTTTCAAATATTGTATGGAGGAACTGCCAAAAGAAGAGAGAAAACATATTTATTATGTGATTGACAAAAAATCAGCAGATTATAATAAAGTAAAGCAATATGGAAAACAGGTAATTCCATTTATGAGTATACGACATTGTCTATATATTTTAGGAGCTTCTTTATATGTTGGTTCTGATGCAAAAAGTCATTTGTATGCATGGCGGAGCAAGACCAGCCTGATACGTTCTAAAATGGTTACACGTCCAATCTTCTTTTTGCAACATGGAGTGACAGCACTAAAGGATGTTTCCAAGATATTTGGAGTAACAGGAAGCAGTGCTATGACTTATTTTACAGCTACTTCCCAGTTTGAACAGGATATAATTGTAAATTATTTACATTACAAAAGAGAACATACACCAATAACAGGTTTTGCAAGATGGGATGTGTTAGAGGATACTTCAAATCCAGATGAAAAACTTATTCTTATGATGCCAACCTGGCGTTCTTGGTTGGAAGAGGTTACAGATGAAGATTTCTTAAAAAGTGATTATTATATAAAATACTCCCATTTGCTTCAGGCGGACGAGCTGTTACAGATTTTGGAGAAATATAATGTGAAGATGATTTTTTATATTCATCCAAAGTTTGCAAGCTATCAGAAAAATTTTACTGGGGTAGGAGACAGAATTATTTTAGTTCCCTTTGGTACAAAGCCATTGAACGAAATTATTAAAAAATGCAATATGCTTATAACAGATTATTCCAGTGTTTGTTGGGATGTATATTACCAGAAAAAACCAGTTGTGTTTTATCAGTTTGACTATGATAAATACAACATTGCACATGGAAGTTTTGTTGATATGGANACGGAATTATTCGGAAAACGTGCTATTGAGGAGAATGAACTTCTTTCATACGTAGAAGAATGTATTGCTGGTAAATTTCAATTGACAAAAAAAGACGAAGAAAATCATCAATACTACTTTGAATATATTGATGACAGAAATAGTCAGAGAATATATCAGTATCTTTTGGAACTATAAAAACGAATTTAGGGGACAGATTAGAAATGAGGTACAAGATGAGAACAAAAAGATTATATGGTGTGTTATTATCTGTTGTAATGATAATGATGTCAGTGATTCCTTCAAACTATAGCATGATATATGCTGCTACAGAGAATACAACAGCAGCAGGGGAAACAGTGACAGGTGCCGCCGTCAAAGAAGAAAAGGAAAAAGATGCAGATAATGTAAAAACAGTATCTGATTCGGCAGTTACGGTTGCTACGGAAGGGGCAGTTGATACAACGGCAGAGTTAAGATTGATATATACAACGGATATTCATGGACAGGTAACAAATTATGATTATCAGAATAATGAAACAATTCCTAGAGGATTGAATAAGGTTTATACATTAATAAAACAAGCAAGGGCTGAGAAACCAGGGAATTATTTGACCTTTGATATGGGTGATGCACTTGTGGATTATACATCAGAGTATATACAAGCACAATCTGAATCATCCATCCAGCCGGTTTATCAGGCAATGGCAAAAATGGGATATGATGCCATTACACTTGGAAATCATGAGTTTGATTATGGATATGATTACTTAATTGAACAATTGGAAGGTTCTGGATTGATTAAAAAAAGCGTGTTGTCCAATGTTACTTCTAAGGTAAATGGAAATCATGTTTTAGGTGAGGAAAGAAAGATTATAGAAAAAAAAGTAACAGACAGTAATGGAAATGAAAGAATTATTAAAGTAGGGATTTTTGGGGTAACACCGCCTTGTATGTCTTCCAAAACAGAAGGGCTTCGTGCGAATGTTGTATCAGAGGATATGTTAGTAGTAGCAGAGAGGGAGGCAAAGGCATTAAAATCGGAAGGAGCTGATATAGTAGTTGCCTTGGCACATACCGGATTTGGAACAGAAAATCCGGTCAGTAGAAATTCCAATACAGGATATGCAATGACAAAAATAGAAGATATTGATGTAATTCTTGGAGGTCATCAACATGTATACTTTCCTGATACATCAGAGCAAAAGTTTTATAACTACCCAAATGTGGATAAGGAAACTGGACTGGTAAATGGTAAACGTTTTATGATTTTGAAAAATGCTGCAAGAGCGATTGGTGTAGTTGATTTAGACTTTAAAATTGACGAAAATGGAAAAATTATTTATACTGGTTCTGATTATGAAATTCGTAAAACTACCAGTCATACAGCTACAGATGATGAAATTACAGAATGTCTGGCTGCTTGGGATCAGAAGTTAAGAGAATATTCTGGCAGCTTGATTGGAAAGCTTCCTGAGAATGACCGATGGACAAATTATACAGGATTGCTTGAGGATAATGAGGTGATTCAGACAGTTCAGGATGCTGAGATGGAATATGCAGCTAATGCCATTGCGAAAAATGCACCAGAGTATAATGATTATCCAATATTGTCCATGGTAAGATATGTAAATTATGGTTCGGCTAGTGGTTCTGATTTTTCTGATATCAGTAATAATATATATAAAGGAGGTTTGGCATATTTTGGTCCTTATAATTGTCACATGTATATATATGAAGTTACTGGAAAGCAGTTAAAAGAATGGCTGGAATGGGGGGCATCTACTTATGAAACAGTAAACTCTTCTAATGCCATGGAATGGGATGATATGACAGTGTCCCAATATATTAGCAATAGGAAAGGAAATGCACTAATACAGAGCCAGTATCAAAATAATTGGAAATGTTTATTTGTTTTTAATGGTGTAGAATATAACATTAATCCAAGCCAGAAACCAAGATATAATGCGGATGGTAGCAAGATTAATGATACAGAAAGGGTTACATCCTTAACCTATAATGGTATTCCTGTAACAGATGATCAGAAATTTGCATTGTGTACAGAACAGATAATAGTTGCATTAGACACAGAGGCAACCAAGGGAGTAAAATCCAGTGTAATATATGGTTCTTATAATACTCTTCAGAATATAGTTTGTGAATATTTGGAACAAAAAGCGAATATAGGCGACATAGAGATTAATGTAGATAGCAATTGGTATGTAACACTCCCAGAAAATTACTCCTTTATATATACTGCAGGAAAGGATTCCCAAAGTATTATGGAGAAAAAGAATTGGTATGATCAGTATCTTAGCACGTCAGGGGATTATAGATACTATGATTGTACGTATCATTCTAAAGATTATTCTGGGGATATAACCGGACCTAATGTAGTAGTGTCCTCTATGAATAAAGAAGATACAAATGGCAGTGTCACTTATCGTTTGTTGTGTAATGATAAATCTGGAATTGGTAAAAAACTTTATGCGAAAGGACAGTATTCTAAACTGGATAAAGTCTGGACAACAACTGGAGGAGCTGTGAATGAGATTGAAAAGGATACCATTGTTGTAACAGGAAGTGGAATCTATTCAGTGTATGTGGAAGACAATAGCGGTAACGTGACAGTTGAGCAGTTTGCAGTAACCAATATTTATCCAAGTACATTGCTTGCACCTACTGTAAATAAGGTGACAAATAAAATGACATCTGTAAAGGGTACTGGAGAACCAAATGCAACAGTTCATGTAAAAAGTGGAAGCAAAGAATATAAAGGAACTGTAGCATTAGATGGAAATTTTTCGGTAACTATTCCGTTGCAGAATGCTGGTTCAACTTTGTCTGTATATCTGACTGATAAATATGGGCGAAGCAGTGGTAAGAAGACCGTAACAGTAAAACGAAATGGACCGAATGGACCAACTGTTTCCACTGTAAAAAATACAGGAACTACAATAACAGGAAAATGTAATGACAAAAATGTAAGTATTTATGCAGTTATTGGTCAGAATGTTTATGTATCAAAAAGTCTTGGATCTTCTTATTATAAAAACAGTAAAGGATATAAAAAAGAATTAAAAATTAAACTGGTTGATATTACAATAAAAAATACAGGAGCATACACAATTAGTATACCAAACCAGTATGCTGGTACTGCGGTTAAGGTCTATTCTATAGATAAGGTTGGACGGGTCAGTGGAGCATGTAAGGCGACTGTTTCACAGACAGCACCAAACCGGGTAAATATCCAGCCATGTACAACTGCAGAGCAGTATGTTTATGGAAATATTCCAAAAGGAAGCAGTTGTACAGTTGCTGTAAAAAATGATAGTGGAAAAACTTATTATGGTACTGCTGATAAAAATGGATATTATGCTGTGAAGGTTGGAACAATGAAGGCGGGAGCAACTATGACTGTCCGGGCAAAAGGAGAGAATGGTGTATATAGTTATCCTGCTACCATAAAAGTAACTGCAGTTACCAGTGTGTTTGAAAAGTATAATAAGAATGTGAAAGTGAGTAAGGTTACAGATAAATCCACAGAAATCAAAGGGACGAATACCCAAAAAAATTCTACAGTTTATATATATGCATCAGACAAATGCTATGTTGCAAAGGTAAACAGCAAAGGTGAATTTTCTGTCAATATAAAAACAAAACAAAAAGTGGATTTTTGTATTTATGCAGTTTCCAGAAATAATAATGGTGTATTGAATGGAATCTACCGTACAAAGGTTAAATTGGGCAAACCAATAACTCCAAAGATTACATCAAAAATAAAGGTGAAAACAAAAAAAATTATCGTAGAAGTAAAAGAAGATTGTAAGGTGACACTAAAAATAGATAAGAAGCAATATACGAACTGCAAAGTAAAATATTTAAAAACAAAAAAAGTATATCAGTGTACCTTTACAGTAAAAAGACTTAAAGAAAAACAAAAAATAACAGCATACGCAACAAATGCTGCCGGAACTTCCAAGGGAAAGACATTGAAGGTGAAGAAAAATGTAAAAAAATAAAAAAGTGAAGGATGAGTGAGATGTCAACATTATATTTGCATATAGGGACACCAAAAACAGGTACAACAGCAATACAACATTTTTTAGCATCAAATAAAAGGATATTACAATCTAAAGGTTATATATTTCCTAATTTTGAAATGCGTTTTGAAAATGTGCCTCCAAAGAGAAATGCACATTTTCTAATTGATAAAGTTTATAATAAAGAAGCTGATACCCTTGATTATAAAACACAAATCAATCAATGTTATGAAAGTATTTATACGGCATTAGAAACTTATGAAAATGTTATTTTAACAGATGAGGCAATATGGCATGCTTGTATTAAGATTGATAATTTTTGGGAAGATTTAAATGAAAGGATTATATCCAGAGGGCATCAATTGAAATTAATAGTATATCTTAGAAGGCAGGATGAATTTATTCAGTCTTATTGGAAGTATAAGGTTCTTGAGAAAGAAACTGGCGCTTTTATGAAATATGTGAATAGCAAAAAGTATGCATTCTTTCCATTAAATTATCATACCCATCTTACTTCAATTGCGGAAAAAATTGGAAAAGATAATATTATAATTAGGGTATATGAGAAAGGACAATATAAAGGTGCAAATAAAACTATTATATCTGATTTTTTATACACAATTGGGTTGGAATTTACAGATGAATATAAATTGGAGGAGAATCTGCAAAACACAAATGTAGATTTTATCTGTACAGAGATTAAAAGAAGATTGAATTCTATTCCAGAGTTTTGGGACAAACGGGGGTATATTCGTGGATATATGACAGAAGTATCAGAACAATATAAATCTGAAGGAAAATATCAATTTAAATCTTTATTTAATCCAGAAGAACAAGACTTGTTTTTGCAAAAGTATGAGGAAGAAAACCGTAAAATTGCAACAGAATGGCTAGGCAGAGCGGATGGAAAATTATTCTATAATCCAGTTTTATACGATGAAAATGAAAAAAAGTTTTCTACAATGGATTATGTGAAAACATGTGGAGTAATTTTTTCATTAATGGAACAAGACATAGAAGAGCTGAAACTGGAAAAAGAAATGCTGGAGGAAGAGGTAAAATTACTGGGACATAAACTATCTCTTAAGAAATCATTTAAGTGGTTGAGAAATATATTGAACCATGTAGTACCTAATAAGTATAAAAAGACAAAGATATGGAAGACGCTTCAGGAGAAGACAAATTCATAGGAAATTCTATATATTGAATATTTCATTTTTTGTTGACACAAAAATTTATTCAATTGACAAATTTAAAATAAAATTTAAAAAGACCGACCTCAGATGATAGTTATGTGATGTGAACTGTACTGAGGTGGTCTTTTTTTATAAGGTATAATTATTGACATTTGATACAAATATATTTATACTATTATAAGAACAAATGTTCTTGAAAGGATGGGATAAAAGGATGAAAATATTTCATATATCAGATTTACATATAGGAAAACAGCTTCATTTATATGATATTTCTGTGGTTCAAAAAACAATTCTGGAACAAATTGTAGAAAAAGCAAAAGAATGTAGACCAGATGTTATTGTGATTGCTGGAGATATTTATGATAAGTCAGCACCTTCAGGAGAAGCGTTTCACTTATTTGATGGATTTTTAAATGCATTAGGAGATATTAAACCAATGATTCCTGTGCTTATTATTGCGGGGAATCATGATAATCATTTGAGGCTTAATTATGCCAGCTCTTTTTTGGAAAAGCACCACATCTATATTTCGGCTTTTCTGCCTAAGAATGAGGACGAGCATTTAAAGAAGATTGTACTAAAGGATGATTATGGTGATGTGAATTTTTATCTGCTTCCTTTTACCAGAATAGCAGACGGAAAGAATCTGTTTGGCTGTGAAAAAGAAATCCAAACTTATGATGATGCTGTGCGTGCAATGCTAGAAAGGGAAGATATAGACTATACACAAAGAAATGTATTGGTTGCACATCAGTTTTTTGTAAAAGGGCAAAATCAGCCTAAGAGAAGAGAATCAGAGCTGCGGTATATTTCGGTAGGGGGAATTGACAGTGTAGACATTGCTTGTGTGGAGAATTTTGATTATGTGGCATTGGGACATATTCATTCTTCCCAGCCTATGGGGAAACCTTATATACGCTACAGCGGGACACCTCTCAAATATTCCGTAAGTGAAGCAAGTGACATAAAAAGTATTACAGTAGTTACTTTAGGCGAAAAGGGAAAAGAGATAAAATTAGAATTTCTGCCATTAGAAATGAAACCAGATGTGAGGAAAATAAAAGGAACACTGGAAGAAGTCATTGCTTTAGCAAAAGAGGATAACAGGGATGATTTTGTCAGTATTACCTTAACCAATGAAAAGGTTCCATATAAGGCAAAGGAACGATTGCAGGAATTTTATAGCAATATACTGGAAGTTTCTGTAGAAAATTCACAGACGGAAGCTATATTGCAACAGGATATGGCAGATAAAATCAGCGAAGATCCTATTGCATTGTTTGCAGATTTTTATCAGGAAATGAATAATACCCCAATGAGCGAACAGGAGCAACAGGTACTTATGGATATTGTGAATAAACTGTAACTGTTCAGGTAGGTCTGCACACTCCGCTGTGCAGACCGTAAAAAAGACTAAAACAGGATTGGAATTGGGCAATTTACATGCGAAGCTTGCCCAATTCCGTAACAGGTCAGCCCCCGGCTGACCTGTTACAATAAGCTT
>JAAVHR010000059.1 GCA_014799595.1 Clostridiales bacterium
AGAAAAATGAAAGTTGATTGCTACGTGCTACGCACTCCCGCAATCACTAACTGTATTCGTATTCCGGGCTGTCGCCCTACATACTCATGCAGTTTAGCCAGCCAAATGTCTATATTTCTTTGTAAGCAAGCTTGCACGAAATATAGCCGTTTGTCAGGGCTTTTTACTATAAAATAGCATATCCGCAAGATATGAGAAAGCATCTTAGCACTATAGACATGTTCTCATATTTTGCGGATATTATGTTATTGTTATGTANATAAAAATACTAAGACATTTCGCCTTCCTTCACTTCTTTTTCCTGACGGTAAAGCAGATAATCTGCATANGCATTTAATTCTTTTGAACTATGATCATTTAGTTGTTGATACAAATTAAAAAAATTCACGATATCCTTATCTAAAACTTCACCACCGATAGGCAGATAGGCATCAGAGACGCCAAGCAGATAATCACAGGAAACATCAAAATATTTAGACAAAGCAATTAATTTATCAAAAGATGGTTCATTTCTTTTGGATTCATAGTTAGAAATGGCAGTTGGCTTTAATCCAAGTATATTTGCCAGTTCGCTTTGTGTAAGTTTATGTTTTTGTCGCAGTTGTTTTAAACGAACATTAAAATTCATGAAAATCCTCCCTCGGAAGTATAGTTTGCAAAACGTGTACTTTTTTGATATGTCTTCATTATATAACAAGAAATGCAAGGATGTCAATACTTCGGAAAGCGGAAAGGATAAAAAAATCACGAATTGTGAATATAAAACACTTGATTAGTATTTTCAATAAAGAGGGGGAAAAATAATATGGTAGAAAAAAAACAAAGTGATCATAATAAGTTTGCGAGGATTATGGAATATGGATTAGAGCTAATCCTTTTCTTTGATAGAGAAGGTAAGATTTTGGAAGGAAATCAGGCAGCAAAGAAAGAATTAGGATATGAAAATGATTTNGAAAATGTTCTGATTTACAAGGTATTTCCCAAAGTTATTGGAAATGAGCAAGGAACTTTAGNNATNCTNGANAACANCCAAANGAAATCCNTAGAANAAAAAGAAATCTTGGAAACGGTTGCATATCGGAAAAACCAGACTTGTTTTNCAGTAGATTTAAAAGTTTGTATTGAGGAACAGAATGGTGAATTCTTTGGCATGTGTATAGCTGTTAATACAGCGGCAAAGCAAGGGGCACTTAANGATATGATGAAGGCAAAAGAGAAGGTAGAGGATGCTACCAAAATCNGGAACGAATTTGTATCTAATGTTACCCATGAACTTAGAACTCCAGTAAATGGAATTATGGGTCTTTCAAAAAATTTAATGGAGACAGAATTAGATGATGAGCAAAAGGAATCTGTGCAGATTATAAATATGTGTTGCAGNAATATGATTGGAATTATCAATAATTTATTAGATTTTTCCAAANTGGAAGCAGGAAAGTTTATGATAGAAGAAAGAGAGTTTTCTTTTCGTGAGGCTATTGATAAAACCATTGCAATGAATCTTAATCAGGTCAATGAGAAGGGACTAAAACTACTTTTGAATATTTCTCCAGAAATACCAGAAAGAATTATTGGAGATGAACTTAGGATTTCACAAATTTTGACGAATTTAATTAATAATGCAGTTAAATTTACTTCGGCAGGACAGATTGTAGTGGATGTGGTAAAAACCATAGAAGTGAACCGTTCTATTGAANTGTTTTTTATGGTAATGGATACAGGAATAGGAATTGCACCAGAGGATATGGACAAGCTGTTTAAAAGTTTTTCTCAGGTGGATGCTTCCATTACCAGAAGATTTGGTGGGAGTGGTCTTGGACTTACCATTGTTAAGGAATTGGTAGAACTTATGGATGGAGAGATTCATGTGGAAAGTGAAAAGGGAAAAGGAAGTACTTTTTCTTTTTCTATCCGTGTAAAAAAAGCAGAGGATTATATAGGAATCGCAGAAAACAGACCTCATGGAAAGTTTGTATATGATGGTACAAAGAAAAGAGAAGTTAAGAATTTACAGGATGAAATGTGTGACTTGGAAGAAATGTACTGCTTTGGTTCTGCGGAGAATAAAAAAGAAATAAAAGCTGCCATGGAAAAACTAATTATTTGTATTGAAATGGGAAACTGGGAAAAGGCNGAGTTATTTTCTGGCACGATTAAAAAATTGGCAGAAAGCAATTTGGAATTAAAGAGAAAAGCACTNCGGGTAGAGTTGTCAGCAAGGAAAGAAGATTATGAACATGCTTTACCAGAGTATAAAGAATTGCAGGATGCAGTAAAGAATATCCTTATGATATAAGTAGGGAAAGGTAACAGTTCAGGTAGGTCTGCACACTCTGCTGTGAAGACCGTAAAAAAGACTAAAACAGGATTGGAATTGGGCAATTTATATGCGAAGCTTGCCCAATTCCGTAACAGTTCAGCCAGGGGGCTGAACTGTTACANGGAAAGGGGACAAGTATATGGCAAGTAGATTAATGGGGACACAGACACCTAATATTTTAATTGTGGATGATACCACATCGAATTTAGTTATTCTGGCAGAAATGATTAAGAGTATTGGATATATTGCAAGACCGGTTATTAGTGTAAAACAGGCATTGTCTGCTATTGCTGTGAGTAAGCCGCACTTGATATTATTGGATATTTCTATGCCGGAAGTGGATGGATTTGATTTTTGTGAAATGTTAAAACAGGATACCACATTAAGTGATATACCCATTATTTTTATTTCTGCATTAAATACCACAGAAGATAAGGTCAAGGGGTTTAAACTGGGAGCAGTAGACTTTATATCAAAACCTTTTGAATTGGAAGAAATTACTTTGCGGATTAATACACATCTTAAAATATTTCAAATGCAAAACGAGCTGAAAGTACATAATAAACGGCTGTTTAAAATGTTTAATGACCAGATAAAGCAAGTGACTGAGGAACAAAAGCATTTGATATATACATTAACAAAGTTATTGGAGTCCAGAATGGAGGGGGAAGAGGCTCATATTGAGAATGTGGGACGGCTTAGTAAACTAATGGCAATGAGCCTGCAGTTTAGTTCTAAATTTGAAAAACAGGTAACCGCAAGCTTTTTGGATAATATTGTAATGGTAGCACCTCTTCATGATGTGGGAATGGTCAAAATCCGTGATGCTATTATATTAAAACAAGAGAAATTGACAGAAGAAGAGCGGGAAATTATGCAGAAACATACGCTGATTGGAGCAGAAAGTTTACAAGAATTATATGAATTGAACAAAAATGAAAGTATGGAAATGGCAGTGGATATTGCAAAATATCATCATGAAAAGTGGGACGGTACAGGATATCCGGCTGGTTTAGCAGGAGAAGAGATTCCTTTGGCAGCAAGAATCGTATCTGTAGTAGATGTATATGATGCACTCACTAGTGGGAAAAGCTACCGGAAAGCATATACCCATGAGGAAGCCATTGAGATCATGAAGGGAGAAATTGGGAAAAGTTTTGATCCCAATATTATGGAAGTATTTTTGAAAATTCATAATCAGTTTCGCAAAGAAGAAAAAAAAGGGATAAGTTGAGAAAAATACTAAAAAAGAGTAAAAAATACATGAAAAGGGAAAATGTATCGACACTTTCTTTTTCTTGAAGTTTCTGCTTTTTTATGTTATAATTATCCTTACAAAAGAGACAGAAGATAAGACACAGAGTATGTAGATATGATGAGAAGGTGAGATTTATGAAATTAAGTAAATTTTTAGATGAATTGGATGAGATTGTCTACATTACAGATGCGCAAACAAATCAACTGGTATTTTTGAATCGAATTGGAAGAAAACTTTTAGGGAAAAAGGACTATAAGGGTAAGTGCTGCTATAAGACTTTGTACGGAAAAGAAGAGGTCTGCAGTACATGTCCAAGAGCACAATTAGAGGAAGACACTTATTTTGTACGAAAAGATGAAACAGCAATTGGAGGAAGTTGTTGTACAACAAAGGATAAGTTGTTAATGTACGAGGGGCGTTTGTGTCAAATGGAGATACAACAGATTCCAAAGGAGATCCGGCAAACAAAGAAAAAGACTAGGGATAAGTTGACAAACTTATTGTTGGCAGGAGAGGGAAGATGTGTCATTGAGCAGTATTTGTCTGAAGAAAATGGCAAGGATGGCATGCTTTTTCTTGTGGATGTGGATCAGCTATGGAAGATTAACGAAATGTATGGATGTTTTTTTGGTGATGAGGCAATCAAAGAGATTAGTAAGTTAATCTTAGACCGGGTGAGCCAGGAAGATGTAGTTGCACGAATTGGTGGAGATGAGATATTAATTTACCGAGGGGGGATTTCCATAAAAGATGCTTATGCATTTGGAAAGGAGATTTGCCAAGAGGTAAAGGAACTTTATCAGAATGAGAAACAGGAGAATGTACTGTCTTGTAGTATTGGGATGATGAATTCGGGATTGATAAAAGATTATGAGGAACTATTAAAGTATGCAGAGTTTGCTTTAGAATATGTAAAACGTCATCAGGTAGGAGAAGTCTTGTATTATATAGACATGAAGGAAGAGATTGATGAAAGCATACAAAAAAGCAAATATACACCAAGAGAGGATTATAATGAAGTACGGTTTGGCAGCAAATCAAAAGACACCTTGCTTTTCGTACGGAAATTATTGGAAAAATCAAAATCCTTAAAAACTGCTATTTATATGATAATGGCAAGAATTGGAAGAGAATATGGATTAAGAAGAATTGCTATAATGGAAGTGGATCAGGATTTCTTAAGCAATCATGTTATAATTCAATGGAAACGGAATGAAAGAATGAAACAGCTTCCAGAAAAAATGCCTATTACAGAGAATGCTTTTGAGGTAATCAAAGAGAATTTTACAAAAAATGAATATTTTATTGTGGAACATATTTCTATGGACGCAGATTACAACAAAGAGGGAGACAGTGTGGATTGTTCTTTGTTGATATGTGATCTTAAGGAACAAAATAACATGACTAATCTTATGGTGTATGAATGTGAAGAAGCAGAAGCAGGCTGGCCGGAAGAAATCTGTGAATTATTAAAAGAAATTACAAATTTAATTGAACTTTATAATCGTAGAGACAGTATGAATCGTGAGATTAAAGAAAAATCTGAATTTTTGTCTGGCATCTCCCATGAGATTCGTACTCCAATGAATGCCATTTATGGCTGGACCAGTATTGCAAGAAAGCATACAGATGATAAACATAAAGTAAAAGAATATCTGGATAAGATTGATACTTCCAGTAAATACCTGCTCTCTATTATGGATGAAATATTAGATGTGGAGAATATGGAAAATGGACGTTTTGAGATTATAAGAGAAAGATTTTCACTTAGTGAGCTTTATCATCAGATTGAAGATTTATTTTGTGAACAGATAGAAGAAAAACAAATGAAATTGTATTTCGTAAATCAGAGCGACTGTGACTGCTTTTTAGGGGATAGAAAGCATTTGCAGCAAAGTATCGTAAATATTCTGGATTATGTAATTAAAAATACAGAAAACAATTCTTCAGTTACTCTTCATAGCATGCAGATAGGAGATTTAAGGGAAGAAAAGGTATGTTTTTCCATTGAAAGCACAGGAAAATATGGACATTCTTATGAGTTGGAACAGTTGAAGGAAATGTTAGGGGAAACCGAGACCATGTTCCGGACAAAATTGGGAGATATTTCACTTCCACTGCTTATCAGTAACCGTTTCATACAAAGTATGGGAGGACAGATGGAAGTAGGAGAAGTAGAAGGTGGATTATATCTATCCTTTGCTATTCCATTAGAAGCAGCAAAGATAATCATAGAACCAAAATCAGACGAGGAGAGAGATTATAATTTTCAAGGAAAACGTTTATTATTAGTGGAGGATAATCTTCTTAATGTAGAGGTAGCACAGACTCTTCTTGAAATGGTAGGTTTTGAAGTGGATGTTGCGGAGAATGGCAAAGTAGCTGTGGAGAAGTTTGACAAGAATGAGGATGGAAGTTATGATGCTATTTTAATGGATATCCGTATGCCGATTATGGATGGACTAGAAGCAACCAGACGAATCCGCAATCTTGGAAAAAAGGATTCCAGAACAATATCTATTGTAGCCTTATCTGCTAATGCTCATGATGAAGATGCAAAAAAATCCATTGCAAATGGAATGAATGGACATCTTGCTAAACCGATAGAGGTATCGGATTTGTACAGGATGTTAGATCAATTGATCACCTAAATAGTTGCTCTAAAATATAAAAATTGTTACAGGAATTAATTTTTGATTCTTGTAGCAATTTTTTTGTTTATTACAACGTATCTGTTCAGTACCTGAACAGATACGAGATTTTAGCCCATAAAAATTCGCAAAGCGAAGGGCTAAAATCTTGTAAAACTCGGATTTGTCAAGCAAATCCTCGTGTATGTTCTGAACAGTTACATTACAACATCCTTTTACCTAAACATAGAAAATTCACAAACCAATCACAAATCTTCCATAAGATTATTCTAAAATCACAAATAAGAATAGAAGATAGAAGCATGTACGGATTGGTTTGTGAAAAAGTGGAATAAGGAAGTTACTGTTCACTCACAAGCTTGACACTTGCTGTCAAGCTATGTGCCAAGAATGTAAAACAGCCAAGAATCCGGCCTTTCGCCGAAGGCGAACTTTAAATAGGCTGGATTCCGTTACTGTTTGCACCGTAGGTGTGAACAGTAACATAAGGAAGGTGGATTATGAAAAAGAATAAGATCAGAATTTTTATTGCAGGTTTGGTTGTAGTCATAATAGGAAGTGGTATGTATTTTGTACCTAATATTAGTAAAGCTGGCGGAGAAGAAGAGAAAGGTACAGTAGAAGATGATATAAAAAGGGGAAATTTGGAAAGAGGCTCCAGTAATAGCGGAACAACTGCAATTGGGGTAGACTATGAATATTTAGATATTAGTATAAGTCCGGATATATTCTTGGAAGTAGAAGAAGTATACCAGAAAACAGATGCAGAAGTTGCTACCCAAAGTGCGATTTTAAAAGTAACAAAAAACAGTTATGATACCACAAAGGCAAACTTAGAAAAGACACTTAGACAGGCAAAAACAGCTTTACAAGAGGCTAAAATTACATACAAAACGGATTTGCTTACATTAAAATCACAATATACATCCAGTATTTCAACTGGAGAAATTGCAGCAGACAGTTATGAAAATACTATAGAAAATTTAGAATGGCAAGTGAAGCAGGCAAAAGAAGAATATGAAGAAGCAAAAAATATTATTTCCCAGTATCCTAAGATAATAACAGATAATGAAGAGGAAAAAAGTAAGAAAGAAAAAATAATAGCTAAATTAAAGACCCAGCTAAAAAAGGTCATAAAGAAAGAAGATACTGCATCAAAGGAATATGAGAAGGCAAAGACTGTATATGAGAATGCTGTTAAGAAAAAAGAAGAGATGGAAATGATAAATAATTATATTATGTCTTATCAAAATATGGAACAAACTGTATCAAAAGAAAATAGTACAAATATTCAAAATTTTGATAAATACAACGAAGAGGCAACACTCTCAAGTCCAAGTTCTGATTTGCAGGCTCTTATAGAAAAGGTAAACAGGGACAGGAAAGAGCAAGAGACATCCTATCAGGTTGCCCAAAAAGATTATACCAAAAAGAAAGCAGCTTTAGAAAAGTGTCAGCAAGCGGTAGAAGAGAAAGAGACTGCCATTGAAACGAAAGAAAAAAAAGTGGAAACCTTAGAAAAGAATATAAAAAAGAAACAAGAAGAACTGGCAGACGCGAAGAAACAGGTCAACAGCTTACAAGTAAGTTATGAGCAGGCAATTTCTAATAGAGAAAATCAGAGTGTTACAGCAAAAAAAGAGTTAGAGCAGAATCTTTTGACCAGTCAGGGAGCAAAAATATCTTATGAGATAGAGCTTGCAAAGCTGGAAGAAACCCTAGATGCAGCGAAAGACCGCTATAAGGAGGCAAAAGATATCTTAGAAACATTTAAAGAAAGTTTTAAAGATTATATATGGTATACGAAAGCCAGTGGTACATTGTATTATATAGGATATGAGGAGGGAGATTCTATAACAAATATGATTCCTATTCTTGGATATTATAATGGAAATATGATATCTGTAGAAGTTTCTGTAGATCAGAGTGAAAGAGCATCCATATCTGTAGGAGATGAGGTAACTGTCAGAACAGATTCCATGCCAAGGGGAACAAAGGGAGTTATATCTATGATTTCCAATACAAAGAATTCCACCAGTGCTTCAAAAGTAACTTATGGAGTAACCATTTCTATTGATAATGTGCAAGGAAAGATTGGAAATGGAGAAAGTGCTGTTGTGACCTTTGCCTCGGACACATTAGAGAATTTGGGAAAAGCAGACAAATAGACATTACAACAGAACCAAAAGCAGGAACATAACCAAACTAAAGGAGGTACAGCAAAATGTGGAATAAAAAGGCAGTTATTATAGTTGGATTCATAGCAGTAATTGGAATGACAGGAGTTGGAATATATTTGGGAACCAGAGAGAGCGAGGCAGAGGTTGTGACAAAGGAGACAACTGTAGAATATGGTAATTTGACAGTTGGTGTTACAGAAAGTGGAACGGCTGCTTTGGGAACTGTGGAGCAGAAATTTTCTGTTGATTTATCGGAAAATGGAAATAGCGGTACAACAACTAGTAGCCAGAACACAAATGATTTATCAGGAATACAGGGAATGAATATGACAGCAGGGAATAATGGTGGAAGCAGTAACCAGAGTAATTCTAACAGTTCTAGTGAATCAGGTATTTTGGAAGTGGAGGAAATATATGTTTCGGAAGGGCAGGTAGTGGAAAAGGGTGACAATCTTTTGAAATTAACAAAGGAGAGTATTGATAAATCCAGAGAAATTTTGAAAAATGTAGTGGATAGTGCAGAGCTTACTTTAAAAAAAGCAAAGATTGACAGAAAATCTACAAAGGTCAGTGCCAAGTATGAATATGAAGAGAATATTACTATAGGAAAGAATGCAAAGAATGACTATAACAATACAATATCCTCTTTGCAGAACGCAGTAAATGAGGCACAAGATGCAGTGGAGGAAGCTGATAAGAGAATAGCAGCTATTCCAAAAGAAATTAAAAAATTACAAGCACAAAAAACTTCTGCCAGTAAAGCCACTTCCACAAAGAATACTGGTATGCCTTCAGATATGGGCACAGGGGATGGTACACAAGAAGTACAAGGTAATAAAAATATAGAAAGTTCTACAACAGACAATAGCACAACAACAGGAGCTACAGATACAACCAGTGGAGTTGATAGTCAGATAAGTGCCTTAGAAACAGAACTTAGTTCTTTAAAAAAGAATTATTCCAATTTAGTAAACCGGCTTACACAGGCAAAAAGTGAACAAATTTCGGGGAAGATTACTGCAAAAGAAAAGTATGATCAGGCAATATTAAATTATGAGAATGCAAAGGAAATTTATGATATTGCTATGAATGGAATTGATGATGAGGTGAATGAGGCAAAGGATGCCCTTGCAGATGCAAAAGAAAATCTGGCGGAATTTGAAAGTTTTGTGTTGGATGGGATTATTACAACAGAATATGCAGGAACTATTTTATCAATAGGATATGAAAAAGGTGATACTTTAAACAGCGATACAGCGATAGCTGCTTATGCAGATGCCAAAGCTGTGGAGGTAACAGTATCTGTTTCGCAGGAAGATATTTCTAATGTAGAAATAGGAGAAACTGTAAATATTGCATTTACTGCTTATGAAGAAGAGATGTACCATGGAATAGTTACTGGAATTACCACTTCGGAAAGCAGCAGTTCTTCCACGGTATCGTATGATGTAACTATAAATGTGACAGGAGATGTGGCAAAGATTTATGAAGGTATGACAGCAAATGTTACTTTTGTAACAAAAGAATTAAAAGATGTAGTATATGTTTCTAACAAAGCCATTCAAACAGAAGGAACAAAAAGTTATGTAAAAAGGGTGAAGGATGGAAAGACAGAGAAGCTGGAAGTAGAGACAGGATTTTCTAATGGAACGGATGTAGAGATTAAGAATGGTCTGTCACAAGGAGATACGGTATTAATTGAAAGTCAGGCGGGTGGCTCATGAAAAGAAAAGAACTATTAAGGCTGGTCTGGATTAATTTGATACAGAACAAATTTAAAGTGATATTGACTTCTGTTGGCATTATTATAGGAGCAGCAACTATTGTAATGGTAATCGCCATTGGACGTGGAGGACAAATGGATGTGGCAGAACAGTTTAAGAACCTGAATGCGGGAGCTATAGATATTTCTTATGAAATGGCAAGAGAAGGATTTTCTAGTAAATCAGGAGTAAAGGGAAGTGGAAAGTCTTTTGAAAATAAAAACTTTGGAGGTGTACCAGAAGGTATGCCATCAGGTGAAAGAATGCCCTCCCAAGAGAATTTTGGGAATATGCCTTCTCAAAATGGACAAAGTTTTTCAAATAATCAGGGGAATATGGAAAATTTTGGAGGATTTATACGAGGTGGAGATTCTTCGGATTTTTCTGACAGAATGAATCAGGAGAAGATTACGCTCACAGAGGAAGATATGGAGGATTTGAAAGTATTTGTTCCAGATGTGTCTTCAGTATCCATTTCCTATACCACAAGANCTAATGTGGATGGAGGCGACTTGGAGGAAGAAACCAACTATACCATNGCAGGAGTAAAAAGTATTTATGCAGAGATTAGTAACTTGTCCTTTCAAGTTGGAGAATTTATTACAGACAACAATGAAGAGAATAAAGATAAAGTGTGTATTTTAGGTGCAAGTGTAGCAAAGGAAATTTTTGGAAGTGCTATAGATGCATACGATAATACCATATACATAGATAATCGTCCTTATGTGATAAATGGTGTTTTAGAGGAAGTGGGAACGGTATCTTCAGGAATTAGTATGGATGAGGCTGTCTTTATTCCTTACAGTACTGGTGTAAAATATATTGTGGGAGAAGATGTAAATCCTACCATCACTGTAATTGCCAGTGATTTAAATAATATTGATGGTGTAATGGAAAATATCAAGACAGTCTTAGCGGAAAGCTACCCAAATACAGAATTTACGATAACGGATGCAGGAAGCAAGATGGAAGCTGCTTCGGAATCCAATGATACACTAACCATGCTGCTTTTTACTATGGCATTTATTGTATTTGTAGTAGGTGGTATTGGAATCATGAATGTTTTATTTGTATCTGTAAAAGAAAGGACGAAAGAAATTGGCATATTAAAAGCTATAGGATGTTCTAGGAGGGATATTTTAGTCGAGTTTTTGCTGGAAGCTTGTTTTATTAGTATTTTTGGAGGAGTAGTTGGAGTAGCGGCAAGTTTTGGTGTCACTCCAATTGTAGAGTTATTAGATGTCCGGGTGGAATTAAGTGTTATGGGTATGGGGCTCGCTCTTGCATTTGCCATAATAACAGGAACTATATTTGGCATTTATCCTGCTTGGAAGGCTTCAAATCTGGTGCCAGTAGAAGCATTGAGCGAAGAATAGTTACTGTTCATTCACAAGCTTGACACTTGCTGTCAAGCTATGTGCCAAAAACGTAAAACAGCCAAGAATCCAGCCTTTCGCCGAAGGCGAATTTTAAATAGGCTGGATTCCGTTACTGTTGGCACCGTAGGTGTGAACAGTAACGAAGAATAGAAAGGAGGTTTGGACATGAAAAAGAAGATGGCAGGAGTTCTTATCTTTGTACTGCTTTTTAGTGGAGCTGGAATAGGCGGATATTGGTATTTCTTTGGAAATAAAAATAAAATAGAAGAAATAACTGTTGGGAAAAATCAAAATTTAATTGTGGCACAAATCAGCAGGATAAATGGAAACGAAATTACCTATGCGATAGCTGAGGAAGTGGATTTTCAAGGAATTGGAGGCAGACAGATGGATAATTTCTCATCCCAAGAACATAAAGATAGCCAGGAAAATACCAATAACAAGAATATACCAGAAAATGAGGACTTTAGTGGCAGACAAAATATGCCAGAAGAAGAAAAAACAGGTGACATGCAAGAACAGGAGATGTCACAAGGAGAGAGACCAAGTGGTATGAGAGAACAAAGCATGTCAAAAGAAGAGTTGCCAAGCGGCATGGGAGAAAGGAAGATGCCAGAAGGAGATCCGCCAAGTGATATGGAACAAGGAGAAGTGCCTGCTGAAAGTGGTAAGGCAGAGGATAGTAGCAGCGAAAGGAAAAATAGAGAATGGGATAAGGAAAAAGAAGATGCCCTAAATAATAAAACTAGATACACACTAACTGGAGAAGAGGAAACTACCTTAATTCCAGTGGGAACTACGGTGACTACACAACTTGGAACTACTACCACATTTGCCAGACTGGCAGCAGGTGATATGGTGAAAATACTGATGGAAAAGGATGAAAATGGAAAAGATGTCATTGTTGGTATTTGGATGATTGGATAAAAAGAACAATATATCGTAACTATTCAGGTAGAAATATGCATTTACTGCGTGTTTCGTAAGAAAAATGAAAGTTGATTGCTACGTGCTACGCACTCTTGCAATCACCAACTGTATTCGTATTCCAGGCTGCCGCCCTACATACTCATACAGTTTAACCAGCCCAATGTCTATATTTCTTTGCAAGCAAGCTTGCACGAAATATAGCCGTTTGTCAGGACTTTCATAGTAAATTTTGATTGTTCTAAGCCCTTCGCCGAAGGCGAATTTTCATGGGCTTAGAACGTAACTGTTCATGGTTCTGAACAGTTACCAATATATTTATATAAGAGAGGTTTGGTGCGTAAACATGCCAGAAAAAAAGATTATTAAAATGGAAAAAATAAATAAAAGTTACCATAAGGATAAGGAAACGCTACACATTTTAAAAAATGTTTCTTTAGAAGTTAGAGAGGGAGAATTTTTGGCAATACTTGGTCCATCTGGCTCTGGAAAATCCACTCTTATGAATATTATTGGATGCATGGATGTTTTTGATTCAGGCAAGTATTTTCTAAATGGAATATCCATAGCAGAAAAAAATGAGAAACAACTTACAGATATTCGCAATCAGGAGATTGGATTTATTTTCCAAAAATATCATTTGATTCCAACCTATACTGTGCTGCAAAATATTGTTATGCCACTCTTGTTGCGAGGAATGTCAATGGAGGAAGCCGTGGAGCATTGTATGGATACCATCCGGTTGTTGGGGTTAGACCAGAGATTAAAACATAAGCCTGCAGAATTATCTGGCGGACAGCAGCAAAGAGTAGCAATTGCAAGAGCTTTAGTAGGAAAGCCAACAATACTTTTGGCAGATGAACCTACAGGGGCATTGGATAGTAAGACAGGAAAAGAAATCATGGAGTTATTTTTGGAACTAAATGACATGGGGAAGACAATTGTATTAATCACCCATGATAAGGAAATTGCTTCTTATGCCGACCGGCTTGTTACTATTCAAGATGGGAGGATTCTGAAAGAGGAAAGAATTCATGATTAAGACTATGAATAAACTGTTAGTTTGCGTTCTTTTATTTAGGATGTTTATCTTCGGTCTGTTGACACACAATTTCAAATACATTCCCATCCTCTGTCCTGACAGTAAGCAGATTATTCTGCTCGTCTGAGTTTAGGTCAGTAATCCCCATTCCTTCACTGTCGTTCAGCAAATCAAAAAGTTTGTCCTTGAAATAATTCAGTTCCATTTTGTTGTTCCCCTTTCTTTGTTTTTTTTGTTGTCTAACAGCTTATATTATATAGTCTTTTAGAATCTATTGCAATCTTTATGTGTGATGTAGTCTAAAAGTGAATAAAATAAATGCTGATAGCTTATGGAGTAGGTGATTAAATGGAAGGAAAGGGATTAGGCAAACGTATCAATATGGTGAGGAAAGATCAGGGATTTACAGCAGACAAACTTTCAGAATTGTGCAACATCAATGCAACATATCTTCGGCAGATTGAAGGCGGGACAAAGGTTCCCAGCCTGCCCGTGTTTATAAATATCTGCAATGCACTAAAAATTTCTCCTGATTATCTGCTGCGGGATGCACTGACGGATAATGAGGTCAGCAAAATTCGGGAGCTGGCAGAGCTGTGGGAAAGTGCGTTACCCAGCCAGCAGGAAATGGCTGTTGCTATGATTCAGGCAGTATTGGAATATAGGGAGGATTAGAAAGACCAGCCGGACAATCCGCTGGTCTTTCTATACCATATCCATTAACATTTATGCAAGCAGTTCTTGTTAATGTAGACGTTAGTTACTTGATTTTACTTGCTATGATTGGATTAACACTTTTTTTTCTACTTTTTTGCTATGTTTTTTGCACTTCGGCCAAACAGTTATGATAAATTTACAAAATTACAAAAGTGTTAAATCATGATTCTGTGAACTCATTTTGCAAGTTGTTTTTGAAAAATTTGAATATATGACCAGAAAAAATACTTATACAGTAACGATTTTTTAGTTTCTCTAAAAAAGGGAAATGTAGTTGTTTCAAAAAAAATTCTATGGTACACTATCCATAACAAAATATCTTTACAAGATACAAGACTTGTAAGAAGTTGCAAAGATAGTGAAACACTTTTAGCAGGATTAAGAAATGCTGGGTTTAATGTGGTTTATGGTAACAGTTCAGGTAGGTCTGCACACTCCGCTGTGCAGACCGTAAAAAAGACTAAAACAGGATTAGAAGTGTGCAGATAGAGAAAGAGGTGAATATATGCGGACAATCAGCATAGGAAAACAGGATTTTTCGTCACTACGAGAGCATAGATATTTTTATGTTGATAAGACATCTTTGATAAAAGAGTGGTGGGAAAGTGGTGATGAAACCACGCTAATTACCCGTCCAAGACGATTTGGAAAAACCTTGAACATGAGTATGTTGGAATGTTTTTTCTCTACTAAGTATGCAGACAGGGGAGATTTGTTTGAGGATCTTTCTATATGGGAAGAGGAAAGCTATCGCAAGATACAGGGTACCTATCCAGTGATTTTCTTGACCTTTGCAAAAGTAAAGCAGACAACCTTAAACGAAGCAAAGGAAAGTATAAAAAAACAGATTGCCGATTTATTCAAGGTGCATAAGTATCTATTAGAAGGAGATACATTGGATGAGGATGAAAAAGAGCAATTCCGGTCTATTAAAAAAAAGATGGATGATGTGACTGCTCAGGAAGCCTTGCAAGATTTGTGCGGGTATATGGAACGATATTATGGTAAAAAGGCAATTATCTTGTTAGATGAGTACGATACTCCTTTGCAGGAAGCTTATATAGGCGGGTACTGGAAAGAGATGGTTGCTTTTGAAAGAAGTATGTTTAATGCCACTTTTAAGACTAATCCTCACTTAGAACGTGCTGTAATGACAGGAATTACCAGAGTGTCAAAGGAAAGTATATTTTCGGACTTGAATCATTTGGAAGTAGTGTCTACAACATCAGAAAAATATGCAACCTGCTTTGGATTTACGGAAGAAGAGGTTTTTAACACATTGGATGAAGCCGGTATGTCTGAAGAGAAGGAGGATGTGAAGGCTTGGTATGATGGGTTTACCTTTGGTAAATGCACTGATATTTATAATCCTTGGTCTATTACCAATTTTTTAGACAAAAAAGATTATAAAACATATTGGGCAGATACTAGTTCCAATGGATTAGTTGGTAATCTGATCAGGCAAGGTTCGGCAGAAGTGAAGCACATTATGGAAGACTTGTTGCTTGGAAAGTCTTTAGTAACACAGATTGACGAACAGATTGTGTTTGAACAGTTGAATCATAAAAGAAATGCTATATGGAGTTTACTGCTTGCCAGTGGCTATTTAAAGGTAAAGTCATATATAGTAGACACAAGAACCAAGCAAAAACATTACGAATTGGTACTGACGAATTTTGAAGTGCAACTTATGTTTGAAAATTTGATTTTGGATTGGTTTGAAACGGGAGATGCCAGTTATAACTTCTTTGTAAAATCTTTATTGCAAGGAGATGTGGAGGCGATGAATTATTATATGAATGAAGTTGCCATGACAACCTTTAGCTATTTTGATAGTGGGAATGGTGTGTCTAACCACAGAAGACCGGAAAATTTTTACCACGGATTTGTGTTAGGTCTTATGGTAGATAGACAGTCCGATTATATGGTTACTTCCAATAGAGAAAGTGGTTTTGGCAGATATGATGTAGTGATGGAGCCTAGAGATATCTATGGAGATTTACCAGCAATTATTATGGAATTTAAAGTCCGCAACCCAAAGAAAGAAAAGGATTTAGAGGAAACAATAGCCTCAGCATTGGATCAGATTGAAGAAAAGCGATATGATGAGACATTGCTTGCAAAAGGGATTTCTAAAGAACGTATTCGCAAGTATGGATTTGCCTTTGAAGGAAAAAATGTTTTGATTGGGTAAAAGTTTACAAAAAAATTCAATTCGAGCTTGCTGCTTTTTAATGCAACAACTCTGCTTTATGTTTAAAGCCTATTTTTATATTCGTTACCCCATGTCTGCATTGCACTTAAAATTGGACGCATAGATTCTCCTAACTCACTCAAAGCATATTCTACATGGGGTGGCACTTCAGGAAAAACAGTTCTTGTAATGATACCATCTTCTTCCATAGCACGCAGGGAATCTGTCAAAACCTTTTGGCTGATTCCTTCTAAATCTTTTTTCAATTCATTAAAACGCCATGGGCGTATCAGAAGATTTCTCACAATTAATAATTTCCATTTACTTCCAATAACAGATATTGTTGTAGCAACAGGACATTCTGGTAATTCGTCTTTTGTTTTCATAAGATACCTCTTTTCAATAGTGTTACTGTTCACACCTACGGTGCAAACAGTAACGGAATCCAGCCTATTTAAAGTTCGCCTTTGGCGAAAGGCTGGATTCTTAGCTGTTTTACATTCTTAGCACATAGCTTGACAGCAAGTGTCAAGCTTGTGAGTGAACAGTAACTCAATAGTTACTTTTTAATACTTACATTCTAATTATAATATAACATTCAAAAAGTTACAATAGTAGAAGAACAATAGTTACCTTTTTGTAACTATGTAATAAAAAAGTGCGTACTTTTTTCTATTTATGTATCTTGATAAAATAGATTTGTCAGAATGACAAAAACAAAACAGACAGGAGGAATTTAGTATGGCATTATCAAATGTTGCAGAATTTGCGGGAAGTGGAAGTGCTTGTGGTGCATCATCTCCAGAAGAAAAGCCAAGTGCGTGCGGAAGTGCCTGTGGTGCATCATCTCCAGAAGAAAAGCCAAGTGCGTGTGGAAGTGCTTGTGGTGCTGGAGATAAGTAGACAATCTGCTTTATTCTGGTAAAAATCTTGTAATCGTTCAGAGAATATTTGGTTTGCATAGCTCTGGACGGTTACATATTTGAAAGGAGTTAAGATTTTATGAAACCTTATTTCGCTTTTCAATGGCATATTACAGATTATTGTGACCAGAGATGCAAACACTGTTACATTTTTTCAGAAGGAAAGAGCAGTGAACTGTTATCCATGAGTTTGGATAATATGAAAAAGGTCATTTCGAATATAGAGGATATGTGTGAACATCTAAACCGCACACCTTATTTTTATATTACAGGTGGAGATCCTATCCTACATCCGGATTTTTGGAAACTGATAGAGTTGATAAAATCAAAGGGATACAAATTTACAATTATGGGGAATCCGTTTCACTTAACAGACAAGATCTGCCACAGGTTAAAAGAATGTGGTTGTGAAAAATATCAGATGTCCATTGATGGTATGCGTAAAACCCATGATTATTTCAGAAAGCCTGGCTCCTTTGATTGTACATTAGAAAAGATAGCAGTGATTCGAAATGCAGGCATCAAGTGTGCCATCATGTCTACCATATCTAAAACAAATATGGAAGAAATGCCGGATGTGGTTGATTTGGTTGTAGAGCATAAAGTAGATATCTTCGCTTTTGGGAGATATTGTCCTACCAGTGAGGAAAAGGACATCGGAATAGAGCCACTTGCCTATCGGGAGTTTTTAGATAAACTTTGGAATAAGTATGAAGCTTATAAGGAACAAAGAGTAAATACTTATTTTAATTTGAAAGACCATCTTTGGACGCTGTACCTTTACGAAAAGGGAATTTTCAAAATTCCTGAATATGCAAAAAAAGATATGGTTTATGATGGCTGTCATTGTGGTATCGGCCACATCACAATTTTACCAAACGGGGATGTATATGCCTGCCGGAGGTTTGAAAGTAAAGTTGGGAATGTCTTTGAAGAACCGCTTCATGACATTTTTATTACAAAGGAAGAAAAATATCGTGATTATGATAAATTTGTAAAATGCAGCAAATGTGAATTAGGGGGATTTTGCCGTGGCTGTCCTGCGGTTACTTATGGCAGTACAGGAAATTTCTATGAGGCAGATCCGCAATGTTGGAAAGAAATTGAATAAAGGGGGGATTCTTATGACAAATGCAGTTATGGAAAATATTTTAACAAGAAGAACTATTCGCCGGTTTCTCACTGAACAGATTCAGGAAGAAGAATTGCAGACAGTGTTAGATGCCGGAATGTATGCTCCAAGTGCCGGGGGCAGGCAGAGTGTATTGTTTGTGGTATCTCAGGATAAGGAAGTTAATGAAAAACTTGGAAAAATAAAAAAGAAGAACTCCCATGTAAAAATGTCAACCGATACCATATATATTTCAAAGGAACAACCGAGTATTGCTGATGATCCTAACATTATGAACGCCTTTTATGATGCTCCTACAGTGATTACTTTATTTGTGCCAAAAGACTTTCTGTATGGTCCCTATGATGCCAGTGCTGCGGCTGAAAATATGCTACTTGCTGCACATTCCGTTGGTTTGGGTAGTTGTTATATTGGTTCAGCATGGGATTCTTTTCGAGATCCGTTCGGGCAGGAAATATTAAAAAAGTGGGATATCCGAACCGATTATTATGCAGCTCTCCATGTTCTGTTAGGTTATCCCAAAGAGAAAGAAGCTCCAAAGGGAAAGGAACGAAAAGAAGGACGAATAATCAGAGTATAAGGTGGTGTTGATTATGTTATTTAGAATGCCTAAGGTAATTCATTACGAAGATGAGATACAAACACTCCAACAGGTGTTGGAACAGACAGAAACTGTCATTATAGGTGCTGGTGCAGGACTTTCCACCTCGGCTGGATTTACCTATAATGAGGAACGGTTTGACAGATATTTTAGAGATTTTGCAGAAAAATATCATTTCAGGGATATGTATGCAGGAGGTTTTTATCCATATAATACGCTGAATGAACATTGGGCATATTGGAGCAGGTATATCTATGTCAATCGATATATGAATCCGCCAAAGCCTCTATATCATAAGTTATATAATTTAATAAAAAATAAAGATTACTTTGTGATTACCACAAATGTGGATCACTGTTTTCAGAAAGCCGGATTTGACAAAAAGAGATTATATTATACACAGGGCGATTATGGGTTATTCCAATGCAGTGAACCATGTCATGAAGAAACGTATGATAATGCAGAAATGATTTTAGAAATGGTTAAAGCACAAGGATATAAAATAGAAACAGACAGCAGTTTGTATTTGCCAGATGGTGTCACCCCCAAAATGTTTGTGCCAGATGAGCTGATTCCCCTTTGTCCAAAATGTGGTAAGCCTATGAGTATGAATCTTCGTGCAGATGATACTTTTGTACAGGATCAAGGATGGTATAAAGCTGCTGGACAGTACAAATCATTTTTAAGTCAACATCAAAATACAAAAGTACTATTCTTGGAATTAGGGGTAGGATATAATACTCCATTCATTATAAAGTATCCATTTTGGGAAATGACCGCTGAATGGTATGATGCCACTTATGTCTGTCTTAATAAGGGAGAGGCATTTGCTCCTGAGGAAATCCATAAAAAGGCAATCTGCATCAATGATGATATTTATATGACAATAAATAGATTAGGAGCAAAATAGAAATTTTTCATCCTTTCCCTTTACATAGGTAAATGAATAAGAGAAAACCATAAAACTTATGGAAATTATTGACATAGTGTCAAAAAAATATATATAATATTTATACTGACATTAGGTCAANAAAGCGAGAAGAAGAATTATGCTTGAAGAAGAATATTGACTCTCAGATAGTTTTATATCCTGCACCAGTTATAGTTATTGATGTCATCAATGNCGATAATTAAGGNAAAGCAGAAACTTCCTATCAATCAATATTGTAGATGAAGGTATTTATCCATATACCGTTGTTACAGAAAAGCAANGAGAANCAATGGCACAAGCAAAAGTAAATTATGTGTATATNTCTATATATGAGATTACTTATNCAGAGGTAAAAAAATTATTAGGTGCATAATTGAGGTTAAAAATACAGCAGAACAGTTTCTGGTGTGGCAGTCATAGATAGAAAAATTTTGAAGCATAGTGAGGCAACAATGTCTCAAAAGCATAGAGGAAAAGGAGGAAATAATAATGGTAAAACAAACAGCAGGCAGAGANCAACTTGGAGCTTTTGCTCCTAAATTTGCAGAGTTAAATGATGATGTNTTATTTGGTGAGNTATGGAGTAGAGANGANAAACTTTCCCTAAGAGACCGTTCTCTTGTAACAGTAGTATCTTTAATGGCTCAGGGATTAGTGGATTCTTCGTTCCAGTACCACCTAATGAGTGCTAAAAATAATGGAATTACNAAAGAGGAAATTGCAGAGATTTTGACTCATGCAGCATTTTATGCAGGATGGCCTAAAGCGTGGGCAGCCTTCCGTATGGCTACACAAGTCTGGACAGAAGATGATAATGTANAAGATGCAAAGGCGAAACATGAAAGAAATATGTTNTTNCCAATCGGAAATCCNAATGATNGGTTTGCACANTATTTTAGTGGTAAAAGTTATTTAGCTCCAGTTTCTGGAGAACAAGTAGGGATTTTTAATGTGACTTTTGAACCTACTTGCCGCAATAACTGGCATATTCATCATGCGGCTGTTGGTGGAGGACAGATTCTAATTTGTGTGGGAGGNCGTGGATATTATCAGGAATGGGGAAAAGAAGCACANGAAATGAATCCNGGTGATGTAGTNAATATTCCAGNAGGAGTTAAGCACTGGCATGGTGCAGCCCAAGATAGCTGGTTTTCGCATCTGGCTATTGAGGTTCCTGGTACAGATACTTCTAATGAATGGTTGGAAGCAGTAGATGAGGATACCTATCATTGTCTGAAATAAATAAGTGGTTTACAAATTTAGACGGATAAGAATAGCAGTTAAAANAATGNGTATATGTACTGAGTTGAGTAATGTACATGTTAAAATGTTAAAGAGAAATTATCACTTTCCTAAAAGGNAAGAAAGTTGTTTCCCTTNGAAAAATTAAGAAACTGAAGAACAGACCTTGATAAGTAGATGTTTTCCTACTTATTGAGGTCTTATTTTTTACTATGGTATGAAGCAGAAAAGCCTTAAAATATGGTGTTTTGGAANCATAAAATTGGAAAATTTTTATTTGGATGATGTGGGTATGGTGTTTGTAAGAGACNTTNAGGATATTGGAAACATTAAGAGAACCTAAGATTTAGAATAAGTATATAATTTTGGTCGTTTGATNGAATGTATATTTTNATTTTTATGATTGGTATTTCTAAGACANACAAAAAATGTAAAATTTTGCTTTATTAAANTGAAAATATATGATAGAATGAATAATGAATAGAAAATAAGAGTTTAGAAGGATGGTTTTATGACAAATACTTATCATATAATAAATGAAAAGACATGGNAAAGAGCTATGCATTGNATGGTCTTTAGAAATAGTGTTGAACCTGCCTTTTGTGTGACTTTTGATGTAGATATAACAAATTTTCTGGAACAAATCAAAAAGCAAAATTTTTCTTTTACACTTGCGTTNGTNTATGCTGTATGTAAATGTGCAAATGGGATTGAAGCATTTCGGTANCGCTTTTTAGATGGGAAAATTGTTTTATTTGATAAAATTGATACTGCCTTTACTTATTTAAACAAGGAAACAGAATTATTTAAGGTGGTCAATGTTCCTATGAAGGATACNATGAAGGAATATNTANAATTNGCAGNACGAACAGCAGAAGAACAAAAAGAATACTTTACAGGACCTCTTGGTAATGATGTATTTCAATGTTCTCCAATGCCTTGGGTTACATATACTCATATTTCCCATACAAATTCGGGTAAAAAGGATAATGCAACGCCTTTGTTTGATTGGGGAAAATATTATGAAAAGGATAGACGAATCATTATGCCAGTATCTGTTCAGGCACACCATTCCTTTGTGGATGGCATACATATTGGTAAATTTGCAGATGAATTACAAAAGTATCTGAATGAATTGTAAAGAGAATTTTATATCCAGTTGACAAAATGTTATGGATGGACAAAATATATTTTAATAAATCATATTGAGTTGCAGATATATAATATTTGTTACATTCAATGAACTTTGAAATGATATTGATCGACAAGCGTAAAATCTAAGAAAACTGACAGTTAAAGATAATATATTAACTTGAGTTTTTGTGAGAGTATTATGGGAATGAATTGGAAATGCAGATGGTAAGTAATATTAGAGCATTTCTGATAGAAATGGATGGGAATTTGATATTTATTGGTAACTAATATTACTTGGTTGTTGGAAGTAGGGATATATATTGACTTTTTACTTTTTCATAGAAGATTGAGAAGTTTGGTGGCAATAGAGTTGAAAATAGGAGAGTTTGAAGTCAAATGTGCAGGCAAGATGCAGTTGTATTTGATTGTACTGGGCGAACAAGTAAAACTACCATAAGAGAATCCTTCTATTGTTATTATTATTTGCAAGAGTAAGAATAAGACATTTGTGGAGTATGTGTTGAAACAATCAAATCTTCTGATTAGAGGGCGATGTATTAGTTGAGTAATTATTTGCCAGAGGATATGAAGAAGATGTTTGCAAAGCCAGAAGAGGTTGTGAAGAGGATGAGGATATTTGAAGTATAAGAAATTATGGTAGTGTATTAAGTTAATAGAAATAATAATGGAGATGATAAAATGGCATTATTTTGTGAATACAGTTCATTGATTACTGAAAGTGATGTTGAACAGAAATTTATTTACCCTTTTTTAATAGCTTGTGAACCATTAGGGCTAGGATTGGATTCTACACAAATATTAACTAAAACATTATTAAAGGGTAAAGTGATAGGAAAAGGGCAATCACAGAAATACTATTTTCCGGATTATCTTATTAATATGCGTGGAATACCTGTAGTAGTAATAGAAGCAAAAAAACCAGAGGAAGATTTGAACAAAGCATATGCTGAAGCACGCCTATATGCTCAAGAAATAAATGCTGGATTTCCACACAAGATAAATGTGTGTCAATTAGGAATAGTTTGCAATGGAACAGAAACTTGGGCAGGATATACAGATCAAGATAAACCACATTTAAAATTAGCATTTGAAGACTTTTCTGTTGGAAATATAAAGCTTATGGAGTTGCTTGAATTTTTTTCAAAAAGTAAACTGGAAGAAATAGCAAGTAAACCATATATAAATGCAAGGGGAAAAGCTGAGTTTTATACTCCTGTTTCTAGATTAGGAGGGAAACGGGTACAAAATGAAGAATTAGAAGAAAATACATTTGGACGTACATTTATTTTTGAAAATAGGACAATATTTGATCCGAAGACAGAAAAAGATATGGGTCTAATTGTAGAAAATGCATATGTTCCATCAGCTAAAAGAGAGCAACATATTGAGCCGATTTATAAAGAAATTAAAAAATTTGATTTGCCAAATATGAATAATTCTACATTGCTTTCTACAAATGAGCCAGTGGAGTTAATTCAGAAAATGAGCCGACGTATTGAAGATAAGGATGAAGCATATTCTTTAATGTTACTGGTAGGTAATGTTGGAAGTGGAAAGACAACTTTTATTCGTTATTTTAAAAAGATGTTTTTAGAGAGTAATTACCCGAAATTGGCTATTCAGTGTGACTGGATATTTCTAAATATGAATTATGCCCCAATATCAGGAAATGAGATTTATGATTGGATTAAAAAAAGAATTATTGAAGAATTAGAAAATAATCATCAAGACGTTTCGTTTTCAGAAATGGATATTATAAGAAAAATATTTAGAAAAGAAATACATGATTTTGAAACAGGGATAGGTTCACTGCTAAAAAATGATATAAATGAGTATAATAAAGAATTGTATAAAAAATTAGAAAATAAAATGAAGAATGCAACAGATTATTTAGAGGCATTATTGTCTTATTTGAAGGAAAGTAAAAGAACATTGCCTATTATTGTATTAGATAACTGCGATAAAAGAAATAAAGATGAGCAGTTATTAATGTTTCAAGTCGCAGAATGGATAAGAACAATATTTAGATGTATTGTTATTCTTCCAATGCGTGATAGTACATATGATTTGTATCGAAATGAACCGCCTCTTGATACCGTTGTTAAAGACTTAGTTTTTAGAATTGATCCACCTGATTTATTAAGAGTAATTCAGGCAAGATTGGATTATATTGTTAGAACAACCAATCAAACGGAGTCAACATATATATTAAAAAATGGAGCAAATGTATCAATACAGAAAAAAGAACTTATAGAATATTTTAAGTGTATATTGATGAATATACGTAATAATCGTAGTGCGGCAGATATTTTTTATAGATTGTCAGATAGGAACACAAGAAATGGTATTCAGTTATTTGAGGATTTTTGCAAAAGTGGACATATTTTGTCAGATGATATTCTAAAGATTAGAACATTAGGAAAAGATTATGAACTACCTTTATATAAATTTTTAAATGCTTTGTTAAGGAAAAACCGAAAATACTATAAGGGTGAAGAATCGAATTTTGTAAATCTCTTATATTCTAATTATAATGACGATATGCCAGATCCATTTGTTCGAATTGACATATTACATTGGTTAAAAAAGAGAAATGCTATGGAAGGTCCAACAAAATTAAAGGGTATGTTTCCAGTTCGAGAAATTGTCAGAGATTTGCAGTTAGTTGGTCATGAATTAAATATCATAAAGAGAGAATTAAACTATCTTATAAATAGAGGGTTGATTTTATCTGAGACAATAACCGATAATGTAGAAAAGGATGATTTAATAAAAATAACTTTGTCAGGTTTATTACATTTAAGATTATTAAAGAATGTAACATACCTAGCTGCATGTGCAGAGGATGTTTTATTTAAGGATGCGACTGTTATGACAACAATAACTAGGCGATTGGGTTCTAATTCATATACTAGTAAAATATCTATGGCATTAACTGCTAATGAAATGATAGAGTATCTGATTGAATATAAAAAAGAATTTTGTTCATATCCAGAACAGTATATTTGCCAAGAGCAGGAAGTGGAAATGTATGATTTGAATAAATGCAAAGAAACTATTAAAAAATGGATTGAAGATGATCCTTATGTTAAAGAAGAATTTGCAAATATTTATTTGTTAAAGCCAGGTACAATTGTTTGTGTAAATGTAGAAAATAAAAATAAAGGAGCTCTTATTTGTCTATTTGGAAGTGATAAATCTATTAAAGGATTTCTTTCTGCTTATGATAAACGCTATCAATTAGATTATTCTGAATATGAAGTAATAACTGAAGGAGAGAATTTGAAATGTGAAATAATAGAGTTTGACTATACGCATAAAAGCTTCCAACTAAAATATATTTCTAAACTTAATTAATTTTATAAAAATATTATGATTATACTTGTGGAACATTTTGGTAACAAAAAGTCAGTAAGCCAAAATAAATTATGTAATTGAATTAAAAAATTGGTAAATTCACAAAGGGAATTAAATAAAATAGTTTAATATAAAAACTATCTTACTGAGTTCGAATAGTAAACAAATGTTACGATACAGTTACACTTTCTTTTTTTGCTATATAATAGATGATTCTTTTTATACATATCAAAAAATTTTTTAATTTTATAGTGTGTTAAGCTAGAAACAAAGCCATGTTGCAAACTTTTAGGCGAAACTTAAAATATAAATTTTAAGTGTTAGGCGGTATAGTGTGAAGCCTTGAAAATAGTATAATTACAAGTGTTAGAGAGTGACTAAAACTATAATTATTTTACAAGGAGTATTTGACCATGTTTCAATTGACTTTTACTTCTTCAAGAGGTGATGGTTGCCCATGATGGATGGAAGGTAGAGTAAAAAAATTTGTATCAATGAGAATAAAAAGATTGTTCAATGACAAGTTGCTTAAAGAAATCTAGTTTTCATCATTCGTAGAACAAATTTATATTAAAAAATTTTCTTAATATGGTTATATATATTGAGACCTTGATTTTGACCATATTTTGCAACAATGGATCTGTAAATGGTTTGTTTGATATTCTTTTCATTTTGATGATTAGATGCAAGTGAAACAACATAGGTTATAACATCATTATTAAAATTTGCCTTACTTAGTATTTTTTGAATTTTGTTATTAATCTTGGTCTTAGAGGGGGGAACAGTCGTTTTTGGAGAATATTGGGCTATAATTGGTTTAACAATTTTGTACAGTTCAGAGTAGTCAGGATAGTTTTTTTTGAGTTCATTGTGTACGTTATTTGCAAATTTATTTTCTCCATAATGTTTTACAACGATTGATGCGACTTTGTTTATAGTTGCTTGGTGGTATCCTGCATTACGAATTTCTCGTTGTACTTTTGTATTCAGTTGAATTTTGTTATTAGAAATATCCGTTATTTTATTATTAGTCTTTGTGGCAATAGTTGCTTTTGATTGAGCTTTTCGTTGTACACTATTGATAATTTTATCTTGACGAGTAATGTCAAAGTCGCTGTGACTTTTCCAAAAGGCAATAATATTGTCATAATCAGTGTCTTTGCTAATAATTATGTATTTACATTTGCTATTTATATTTTTGCCGATTAGGTAACCAAGATAGGAAACCAGATGCATATCTAATGATTGATTTCCAACAGGAATTTCATGTGAAGACAAATCAGCAGAATTAAAGCTTGCAAGTTTTTCAATACTAATTTTAGGGGCATTTTTGGTTGAAAATAGATATACATGATCATGGTTACTCAGATTTTCGGAACCAGATAGTCCATCCTCATGAACATTTTCAAAATCAATTAAATAGTATGTTTCAACAAAAGTCATATGTTTATACTCCTTTGTAGGTTAAATTGTAGGTGATGGTTGCTGTTTGTTATGAGATATATTGAGGAATTATTTTTCATCTCTGACAATTTTCCCTAATTTTGACATAAATATTAAAATATGTCAATACTTTAGATACAAAAAGTTGAACTTTTTATGCTATCCAAATAGTTTCCTCTTTATTTTGAGGAGTTTTGTAAGATAATAAGAAGGGTATAGCACTTCAGAGCAATTAGTTTTTTTGGTTTGTTGGATAAAAGGAAATATTTGACTTTCTTTTATTGATAGCCATATAATGTAGTTGTAAAAAGGAGAAGTTTAGATAAGGAAAATGGACAGTTAGGAGACTTTTATGTTAAGATTAAGACCATACAAAGCTTGTGATGCACAAATTATAACAAAATGGTTAAAAAATGAATATGCTTTTCACCAGTGGAGTGCAGACCGTTATGAGAAATACCCTATTACTTCAGATGATATGAATTTGTATTATGATAAGGATAAACACAATGATAAAATTTGGGGTATGACAGCATTTGATGATACTGATATAATTGGACATTTAACAATGCGTTTCCCAGATGAACATAATCTTAAAGAAATCCGGTTTGGTTTTGTTATTGTTGATGATAAAAAACGTGGAAAAGGCTATGGAAAAGAAATGCTTACTTTGGCAATTCAATATGCGTTTGACTTTGTTAAGGTAAGTAAAATATCATTGGGGGTTTTTCAAAATAACATAAATGCTATAGAATGTTATAAAGCTTGCGGATTTAGAACAGTAGAATTGCAAGAGGTAGAAAGTTATCATTGTATGGGTGAAGTTTGGAAGTGTTTGGAAATGGAATTAATAAAATAATAGTAAGAGTTCAGTCGGGTTCATTCATAAAGTGCCAGAATATACAAGTGCAAAAACAGCACTTGGTGCTTTACGAACCTTGCAGCAGAGTGCAAGGTTCTACCTAAAAAGGGTGAATATATAGAAATAATTGGTTTTGCAGGGAGAGCAGTGTTGTGTGTTTACATAGGCTTGTACTTAATTTTTTTCATTTAGAAGATGCGGGTATGGTGTTGGTAAGAGGTGTTAAAGATATTGGAGACATTAAGGGAACAAAAGCGTTAAAGGAATCGTATGACTTAGGAAATTCTATAGAATAATATTTTCGAATCTGTATAATTGATAAATATGGGTGTGGGCAAGTTTATTAACAAAGATTATGGAAGAAACATTAACAAAAGGAATTAGATCTTTAGGGAAAGCAATAGGCAATTCTTAGAGGTCTTTTTTAGTTATAATGTATATTCTGGAAAAATATGAATGGTATGGCTGAACTGTTACTTTTTTTGATAGAAGGATACTGGATATAGAGCATAAAGGCAATATGGACTGTGTTTTGAATATTTCATGATAATTGTTACTATTCACACTTCAATGTCATTTAGTTAATTCAGGGCAATTATGGAATCTTAGTAAAATATACAGTAGTTTCAGCCGATTTTTTAGACTTGCAGGTCAGCATACAGGGACAGGAGTGTGTAAATTATGAC
>JAAVHR010000060.1 GCA_014799595.1 Clostridiales bacterium
GCTGGTAAAAATCCTCATGTGGGCATCAGCCCAATAAAAGTGAGTATACAAATTGCATTTAATAAATAAATTTATTTATGCAATTTGTATATCACTTTTGCAGGTTCTGAATAGTTACAAATTGAGAAAGAATATGACTTTAAATTTCCAAATGATTTAAGGGAATTTTATTTAATATATAATGGTGGAATGCCAGAGAGAAATGAGGTATATCTGGAGTTAGAAGATTGGCATGCTATTACAAAATTCCATGGATTTTATGCAATTAAAAAAAATGGTCAATGTCTATTAGAAAAGATACTAAAAACGAATTATCATGAGGAATGGTGGATAAGATGGCTGATACCATTTGGATATGATGAGGGTGGGGAAGATTTTTGTTTCAGTATACGAGAATCGGATTATGGTAGTATATATTATGTTTCTAGCGATTGCATAGATGAGGATAATCCTGAAGAAACACTTATACTAGTAGCTGATAGTTTTAAGAAATTTATAAATAAAATGAGATAGAGGAGCAATGACATGGAATATATACATGGGGGCGATATTTACGGAAAACAAATCGACTTAGATTTCTCTGTAAATGTAAATCCACTAGGGATGCCAAAAGGAAGTGTAGAGGCTGCCATGGAGGGAATAGGTTATGCCAGCCGGTATCCAGATTATAATTGCACAGAATTAAAGGGCAAAATAGCAGAAAAGAAAAAAATAGATAGAGAAAAAATTCTAGTTGGAAATGGTGCAGCAGAATTGATATTTGCCTTTTGTCAGAGTATCCGCCCTTGTATTGCACTTGCTGTGGCACCTTGTTTTGGGGAATATGAAAGAGCAGTACAAAGTGTGGGAGGACGCATGAAGTATGTTCCTCTTAGCAAGAAAGCTGATTTTGAAATACAAGAAGATTTTGTGTCCATGATTACAGATGAGATAGACATAGTTTTTATTTGTAATCCCAATAATCCAACAGGAAAGCTGATTCCGAATGAGATTATGAACTCTATTATAAGAAAATGCAAAGAAACTAATACTTATTTATGTGTGGATGAATGTTTTCTTCCCTTTCTTCCTAAAGAGGTAGAATATACTTTACTTGGCAGTAAATATCCTCATGTCATTATTTTAAGAGCATTTACTAAAATATATGGAATGCCAGGATTACGTCTAGGTTATGCGGTCTGTGAAGATAAAGAGCTTCTTTATAATACCAGAAAGGTATTGCAGCCGTGGAATGTGTCTATTCCGGCACAGATGGCAGGAATTGCTGCATTAGAGGATGAAACATATTTGAAAGAAACCCATAGGCTGATTCAAAAAGAACGAAATTATTTGAAAGAGGAAATGAAAAAGGGATTAGCAGAAAAAGTGTATGATTCCAAAGGGAATTTTTTATTGTTTAAGGCACAAGAAGACTTAGCAGAACAATTACTAAAAAAGAAAATTTTAATTCGTGATTGCAGTAATTTTCCAAACCTTTCCAAAGGGTATTTTCGCATCTGTGTAAGTGGGCATAAAGAAAATATGGAGTTAGTGAAAAGATGGAAGGAAATGAGTGAACAGTAACGAAAAGGGACATTAGGAGGCAGAGATGGCAAAAGCAATTATGATACAGGGAACCATGTCTAATGTAGGAAAAAGCATTATTGCAGCAGGTTTATGTAGAATATTCCAACAAGATGGATACAAGGTAGCACCATTTAAATCACAAAATATGGCATTGAATTCCTATATTACAAAGGAAAATCTGGAAATGGGAAGAGCACAGGTGGTACAGGCGGAAGCATGTAAAATTGAACCTTCTGTATATATGAATCCTATTTTGTTAAAGCCTGTAACAGATATGGGTTCCCAGGTAATCGTAATGGGTGAAGTAGTAGGGAATATGAAGGCTATGGATTATTTTAAACGAAAAAAGGAATATATTCCTATTATAAAAAAGGCATATGATACCCTGTCACAGGAATATGACATCATTGTAATAGAGGGGGCAGGAAGTCCGGCAGAAATTAATTTAAAACAAGATGATATTGTAAATATGGGAATGGCGAAACTGGCAGATGCTCCTGTGTTGCTGGTTGGAGATATTGACAGGGGAGGAGTATTTGCACAGCTAATTGGAACAGTGGATTTACTAGAGACAGAGGAACAGAATCGCATTAAGGGACTTCTTATCAACAAATTTCGAGGGGATAAAAGCATTCTTGCTCCAGGACTTGATATGATTTATGAGCGTTGTAAAAAAGAAGTTCTTGGCGTTGTGCCTTATATAAATCTGGATATAGATGAGGAGGATTCTCTGGCAGAAACTTTGCATCAGAAAAAAGCTAATGCCCTTTTAGATATTGCGGTGATACGACTTCCGAAAATTTCAAATTTTACAGATTTCCGTGCTTTGGAAATGGAATCTATAGTGTCCATAAGATACGTGGAAAAAACATCTGAATTGGGGCAGCCGGATATGGTGATTCTGCCGGGAACAAAAAATACTATAAAAGATATGAAATGGCTGAGGGAATCAGGCATGGAAGCAGCTATTCTCAAATTAAAGAATACCACAATTTTTGGAATATGTGGAGGATATCAAATATTAGGGGAAGAAATTGTGGATGCCTGTGGTGCAGAGGATTATGGTAAGATTAGAGGTATGGGACTTTTGCCAATGGTAACTATGTTTGAATCTGAAAAAACAAGAACCAGAGTGGAAGGAAATGTTACAGAGCTGGAAGGAGAGTTTCAATCCCTCTCTGGAACAAAAGTGTCTGGTTATGAAATACACATGGGAAAATCAAAAATAAATAGAAATAAGAAGAAGGAAGAGTCTGATTTGCAAGAGGGGGATTTCCTTTGTATAGATGGAAATTTAGAGGGATATAAAAAGGGAAATGTGATGGGAAGTTATCTTCATGGAATATTTGATGAAGAAGAATTCCGAAGAAGATTGCTGGAGATTCTTTGTAAGAAAAAGGGGATTACATTTGAAATAGAAGAGGAGATGTCCTATCAGGAATACAAGGAAAGCCAGTATGATAAACTGGCAGATGTATTAAGAGAAAATATAGATATGAAACGGATTTATGAGATTATGTTGGAGAATGGTGAAGTGTGAAGGGGAAGAATGTAATATAAGTTGGTTCAATCTATTAAATTTAAAAAGTGATTGAAACTTGCAAAAATGTTTTTTCTGGAGGCTTTTTAATGAAGTGCTTGCAGAACGTCATGGACAATTCCAAGAGACTCAAACTTATAACTGTCAGGTTTTATAACATTACTGTCGTTTATGTAAATAACAAGTTCTTTGGAATCCATTTATTAACCATTTGATATTTGTTTACAGAATGTTCACGGTTTATTTGCTCATGCGTTTGTCCTGTCAACAGAGAAATTCTGGTTGAACCAGAGAAGATGAAATGGTATAATTTTCATATATGAGAGTGTTTTCAATGAAGTAGATACAAATTTAAAAGTATTAGATTTGACCATAGATAATATTGGATGTGTTGAGAGAGCCATGTTTGGCTTTAGGGTATTAGACAGGAGAATTAAAGTTTAATAAATCGGTTACCTAAAGATAAATTAGAAGCAGACATTTATAGGTACTTTTAGAAAATGATATGTTGGAGGTATTAACGTATGCCCAAGATTATGGAGATAATAGCAAAAGAAACAAAAGGAATCAGTTATAATACATATAAGTATAGCTTTGACTCTATCGGGTTGCCTTCAATTGTTTATGATGATGATTCAAATAAGATAATGAAGTGGCAGGAATGTGCAGAAACGGTAAAGCACACAAAATCGGTAGATTTAAAATCGCTTGCGGATAGAATAGCCCAAGATTCACCACTGATTCATTACTTTTTAGATGGTTCACGACATGTATTTAAAGTAGATGATATAGCATATAACAAACAAGTATTTCCTGTGGTTGCTGGTCAAATAGGAGTTGGATGTTGTGAGCGAGTGGACAAAAAGATGCATCCAGAAGCATATTATAGAGAATTAGTGTTAGCTTTACCAGATAAAAGTAATGCAGATGGGTGGGATGATGTAGCGTATTTTGCATCAAAGGTAAAGAAATTAAATGAAAGTGAAGAATTACAAAGATTGAATTTGAAATTTTCAGCAATAATTCCATATGCGACATCTAAAGCTGGAGCACCAGAAGCTAAATTTGAGGATAGGGCTATAGGTGTGATTCAGAATTATATGATTGAAGCAGAAAAGCGTATGGTAGCGGAACTGGTTAAAAAAAAGCTTTTGGGACAAGACAGTTATTTATTGAAAGATGGTTCGCTAGAATATAAAGTTATGAAATCTGGGCGAGAGGATTTAAGAACATTACAAAAAATAAAACATAATTATAATTGGGTTATAGGGGTTTCTAAATCATTTAATCCAGAGAGTTGTTTGGATCATACTGGTAAACCAAATTCAAAGTACATAACTGAATTGCCAGTGTTTCATAGAACACCAGTTGCTCGTTTTGAAAATAGAGAATTTTTAGGAGATGTGCAGTTTGGTGTTTGGTATATACGAATAAGAGATAAATCAAGAACACAGACACCTTTTGATGGTGTTGTAAAGGTAGAAAAGATTATGATGGATGAAGAACTGGAGAATGGTATTGACAGCGATATGGTTGATTTAATATCTGCAAACATAATTAATGAACGTAATCCTACCTGTTATGGAACAGATAAAAGATGGGCTAACCATTTATATCCGGTGTTCTTAACAGAATCATTTGTTAAGAGCAAATATATTAGTGCAGAGCTATTTTTACATTTATTTTAAGGAGGTAATATATACAATGGCAAATAATTTGATTGGAAGAGTTTTAGCGACAGAAAAGAATCCCACAACTATTGATGATTTTACATTTTGGACGAATCCAGAATTAATATTAAATCCTTTTGATATTGTAAAAGTAGCACATGTAAATGATTCGTATTCATATGGTGTAATTGAAGATATAGCACATATAACAGATGCAAGTAGTTTTTTGACTAATTTTATCTCTAGTGATTTTGGTAATGTTGAAGTTGAGGAGCCTACATTGCGCATTGGAATGAATTATGTGAAAGCGAAAGTTGTTTGTAATGAAAAAAATATTTATATACCATTGCAAAATAATGCAAAAGTAATGTTAGCAACAGCAGAAGAGATAAATTATGCGTTAGGATTGAAAGATATTCAAAATCCGCTTGTATGCGGATATTTAGAGATGTATGAGGGAACAAAGGGGTGTGAAAAAGTAACATTACCTGTAAATTTAAACTCTAAGTTTATTGTTGGACCTGAGGGTGCACATTTAAATATATCAGGTATATCAGGATTGGCTTCAAAAACTTCGTATGCAATGTTTTTGATGAAAGCGATTCAGGATAGTTATTTAAGGAAAACGGTAGAAGAAACAGAAGAGGATAGTGTTGCATTCGTTATGTTCAATGTAAAAGGAAAGGATTTGCTTGCTATAGATCAACCTAATGATTTTATGGATGAAAAGAATCCTGAGAGAGTGAAAAAAGAAACGCTTGAGCAGTATGAAAAGTTGGGATTATCAACAGAACCTTTTCAAAATGTTCATTATTATTATCCATATTCTGTGGCGAAAACACGACATTGGAATACCTATTTAACTGAAGATGAGGTAAACGATAATATCAAAAAGAAAAAAGCAAAAAAATTCAAATATATATATAAGTATGATAAAGAAAATTTGGATTTGATGTTTGCAAATATTGATGATTCTAACCAAACAATGGACTCTATTATTACATATATTATGTCAGGGCAAGGAGACTTTGGCAAAATAAATGATTGGCAAGAGTTTTTGGAGGAAGTAAAGAAAAAATGTGAAGCTGGTGCAAGTGGAAATGATAAGGAAATTCCAGTTGCGAGCTGGAGGAAGTTTTATAGAATTATCAATAAAGGTATCACAGATAATAAAATATTTGCTCGTTCTGTTGTTGAAGAAGATGGAGAAACTAGAATTGGCGACGCAATGAAATATATTAAAAAGAATGAGGTTCATGTTATAGATATTGCAAAGTTATCCGAAGACAAACAAGCATTTGTTTTTGGTGACGCAATAAGAACTTTATATGACTTACAGTTGGGACAATATAGTGGGGACGAGGGTGTTAACCCACCATCAAGAATTGTGGTGTTTATTGATGAGTTAAATAAATACGCTTCTAAGGAAGTGCCAAAGAATTCACCAATACTAAAGCAGGTGTTAGATGTGGCAGAGCGAGGTCGTTCTTTGGGGGTTATTTTATTTGCAGCAGAACAGTTTAGAAGTGCAATACATGATAGAGTTACAGGAAATTGTTCGACACATGCATATGGAAGAACTAATACCATTGAAGTTTCAAAGAGTGATTACAAAAGTGTACCAGCAGTATATAAAAATATGATGACGAGGTTAAAACAGGGTGAATATATTATTCAAAATCCTATATTTAGGTCCTTGTTAAATATTAAGTTTCCGAAACCAATTTATAAGCAATTCAAATGATGAGGTGAAAATATATGGCGATAATAGGAAAAAATATATTGGATAATTTAACAACAGGTATGTATTCTGATTCGCGAGTGATTTATCGTGAATATATACAGAATGCTTGCGACCAGATTGATCTTGCATTAAAACGAGGCATTCTTGTGCCCGAAGAAGGGCAAGTAGATATCTTTATTGATAGTCAAAAAAGATACNTAAGCATACTTGATAATGCAACAGGTGTGAAATCAGATTCTTTTATTGAGGATTTGGGAGACATTGCTAATAGCAATAAGCAAATTGGTCAGAATAAAGGTTTCAGAGGGATTGGACGTTTATGTGGATTGGCGTATTGTAAAACCCTAAAATTTAAGACCAGTTATTTGGGAGAAGATAGTGCGTCAGTAATGACTTGTGATGCACAAAAAATGAGAGAGATGCTAGTTGAGAATAAGAAATACACAATTGATGAAATATGGGAAACAATTGTAAAGTATGATGTTATCTCTGAAGAGTGTGAAAAACATTATTTCGAGGTGGAGATGATAAATATCAATCGAGAAAATACGGATTTACTTAGTGAAAAAAGGATTAAAGAATACTTAAACTTTGTAGCACCAGTTCCATATAAAAATACTTTTATTTTGAGGAACGATATCTATTCACATGCAGCAGAACATGGTTGTACAATTGATGAGTATTGTGTTCGAATTAATGGTCAGCAGATTTTTAAGGAATATACAACCAAAATCAAGGAGCAGAGTGGATCCAATTTGAGAAATTATGACGATATTTCCAAGTTGGAATTTAAAGATTTTTATGATGATGAGGGCAATTTGATTGCTTGGATGTGGTATGGTCTTTCAAGATTTGAAAAGTCTATTCCCAAAGTAAATCAAATGCGTGGTCTTCGTATAAGAAGTAGCAATATTCAAATTGGTAATGATGATGTAGTTCAGGACTTATTTAAGGAAAATAGAGGAAATTACTATTTTGTTGGGGAGATATTTGCAGAAGATAAAAAATTGATTCCAAACTCACAACGTGATTACTTCAATGAGAATGAGACCAGAGTTGTATTTGAAGATAGTTTAAGAACGTATTTTTACGATGTCTTACATAGGTTGTATTATGATGCTAATCGACTGAAAAATGCATATAAAAAGCAAGAAGAATATGTTTCTAAAGTTGATGAGTATAATAAGAAGAGTATTGAAAATGGCTTTGTAAATGAGGAAGAAAAACAAAAACTTAAATTTGCGATTGATAAAGCTGAAAAGGAAGCTGGGGAAGCAAGAAGGCAGATTGAGAAATTTAAGGAAGCAAATGAAGGGGCACCAATTGCTGAAGTACAAAAGAGTATTGAAAATAAGTTTGGAGCGGAAAAATTACAAAAGGAAGTTGACGAGAAAGAAGTTGTAAAAACAGATACTCCAGCTAAGAAAAAACAATATATTACTTCATCTATGTCAAAATTATCAAAAAGTGAGAGAAAACTTGTCAGTCGAATATTGACTATAATTAATGATGTAGCTCCAAAGGATGTTGCAGAAAAAATTATAGACAAGATAAAGGAAGAATTGAGATAAAATGAACAGAAAAGTATTGTTGATAGAACCGAATTATAAAAACAAATATCCACCAATGGGACTTATGAAGATTGCGACTTATTATCGTATGCAAGGTGATGATGTCAGATTTTATAAAGGTGATCTGAAGGATTTAGCAACAGATTTAATTTGTGAGGATTTGATTAATCATTTAGAGCTTGTATACCCAGAAGTTTTTTGGAAGGAATATTATCCAACATTGTTTCAATTTATTAAAATTGGTAGATATTCAATTTTAGAAGAATATGAAATTTTTAGTTCAGATGATGTACTGAAAATTGTTAAAGATTTTAGAAAAAGATATAGGGATAAAGAATATTTTAAAAAGCCTAGGTTTGACAAAGTTGGCATAACTACTTTGTTTACCTTTTATTGGGATATTACAATTAATACGATTAATTTTGCTAAACAACTATGTAAAGATGAAAAGGATGTAATGGTAGGGGGGATAATGTCGACATTGTTGTCGGATGAAATTTATGAAGCAACAAAAATTCATCCGTTTGAAGGTTTGTTGGACAAACCAGGGGCGATTGATCCTGGCGATGATTTGATAATAGATCGTTTGCCATTAGATTATTCGATTCTTGATGAAATTGATTATGTGTATCCGGCTAATAATGCATATTTTGCTTATATGACACGAGGGTGTGTAAATCAGTGTAAATTTTGTGCAGTTCCAAGATTAGAGCCACAGTACTGTGATTATATCAGTTTGAAGGAACAGATAAAAATAACAAATGAGAGATTTGGGGAACAGAAGGATTTGTTGTTGCTAGATAACAATGTTTTAGCTTCAAAATGCTATAATCAGATTATTGATGAAATTAAAGAATGCGGATTTGAAAAAGGTGCAACATATACTGCACCTAATGAGTATGAAATAACAATTAGGAATCTTAAAGATTCTTATAATGATAGGGCATATATTAGAAAAGCTGTCAAAATATATAAGGATATTATTGATAGGTTAAAAAATGATGAGGAAAAGATCCATCTTTATACAAAATTTGAAGAGAAACATTGTCTGCATTATTATACTGCTACTAAGGAGGCAATTTTGGAGTTAGATGAAGTTGTATGTCCTTTGTATAAAAAGACACATAAGCCATCAAGGAGAAAGAGAATTGTTGATTTTAATCAGGGGATTGATTCAAGATTAATTACGGATGTAAATATGAAAAAACTTTCTGAGGTAAACATTTATCCATTAAGAATTGCCTTTGACCACTGGAAGTTTCATGATATTTATGAACAATCCATTAGAACAGCAGTAAATAGTGGTATTAAAAACTTATCTAATTATTTGTTATACAATTTTGATGATAAGCCAGAAGATTTGTATTATAGAATTGAGATGAATGTGAGGCTGTGTGAGGAATTAGATGCAAGTATTTATTCATTTCCTATGAAATACCATCCTATTAATGATCCGAAATTTTTTAAGAATAGAGATTTTATAGGAAAACATTGGAATCGAAAGTTCATACGTGCTGTGCAGGCTGTGTTAAATTCTACAAAAGGGAAAATTGGTAGGGGAAAAGATTTCTTTGAAGAGGCGTTTGGAAGTGATATTGATGAATTTCATAAAATATTATGGATGCCAGAAACGTTTATTATATATCGTCGTCAATATGATGCTAATTTAAGGGCAAAATTAGCAGAGAAATATACAAACCATTCAGATAAAGATTGCAACTTAACAAATGAATGGTGGGATAAATTTAATGCACTAGCACCAGAAAAACTTGAGCAAGCGAAACAAATTATTGCACTTAATAAATTTAAAGAGGGAGAATATCAGTGTGATGATGCGGATATAGAGGAAGTTCTTTGGTACTATAAAACAACAAGGGATGATGCTGAAAAATAATATACGAAAGGGGAGTATGTGTTATGGCTTATAAAAATCCAAAACCAAAGCTAGATGAGATAGTTGAAGATGTTTTTGAAGAAAAGGGAAATGATTATATTCAGTCTAAAAAGGTATACTTTGTATTTATAGATGTTTTGGGATTAAAAAAGATATTTGACGATATAAGAATTTCACAAAAAGAGTTCGAAGCGGAGAAATATAGAGATGTATTTAATTTTTTTTGAACATATGAATGTCGCCAGATTCATGAGGAGCGGAAGTGATTCAGGATGTTATGAAGGACAATGGGTAATATAGTGAATCAGCAATTGATGATTCACTTGATTTGTTTTTTGAAATTCAAAAGTATGATGACTTATTGAAAGTAAACAATTCAGGATTTTTTTAGTGAAAAGGAATGTGCTATTGATGTGAAAGAAAAATGATTTATGAAGGTGCTGTTTCTAAAGAAACAGGGGAAGGTGATGTTATCAATCAGTATATTATTTTTACTAAAGTGTGTTATGAGTAAGTTAAATTATATGGAAGAACAAAGAAAGTAATATTAGAAACTATTTATATTTGTAAGGACAGAAATGTGCTGAAAGAGTATTTGGAGAGCAAAGAAAAGAAGGTTGTGAACATTATGATGATATTATATGATGAAGAGGAAACTATACGAACTTATGTAGAAAGCCAATGCTATGATGGGAAAGTTGAAACAGCCTTAAGAATGATTGCAGATGGTGATTAATCAGTAGATAAAATTGCCAGGTATTCTGGTCTTACATTGGAAAAGGTAATAGAATTGAAAAAGAAACTACAACCAGTGTGACAGTTTTATGCAATTTTGCAATTTTCTTGCAAAAGGCTGAGTAAAGGATTATAATGTGAGTAATATCTGGAATTTCTATACAAAATAATGTATATTATAATTATTTTGACGCAAGATATAGTATGATCTATCGAGTTCAAGTAGTAGTCATTTGTGAGAACGTAGCCAACGTTTATTCTGGTGGCATAGATTAATTTTTGTTAAAACCGAATAAAATAGTAATTACAGGACCTTGAGGATTTATCTTCAGGGTCATTTTCTTCCTTGCTTTTCACTGTAACATACAGCAAAGCTGGGTGGTTTTACAGTTGTTACATTTTTTTAGCTATTTTAACAGTAATACTTACAAATCACACAGAATGGTGTATAATACATATAGAAATTAATAACCATTCAGAAAATACATTTGCAGAGTGTTAATAAAGTTCTGGTAACTATTCAGGTAGAAACACGCATTTACTGTGTGTTTCGTAAGAAAAATGAAAGTTGATTGTTCTAAGCCCTTCGCTGAAGGCGAATTTTTATGGGCTTAGAACGTAACTGTTCATGGTTCTGAACAGTTACAAGTTCTGAACGGATACAGAAATGTAAATCAGGAGGATCTATATGAATCACAATATACAGGAAATGAATCAAAGATTTAAAGAAAAAAAACGTGAAGAAGTATTACAATATGTTCCAGAAAAATATCATCAACAAGTTGTACAGGCATTAGATTTTGAAGAAGAGGAAGAATATGATAAGGTAGAAGCAATTTGCCAGGAGATTTTGAAAGAAGAAGATGGCAGGGATGTGGAGCAGGTGAAAATTATTCTTGCCAGAATTTATCCCCGCTTGCTTCGTATGGATGTGAATAATAGTAATCAAAAATATCAAAAAGATTTAAAATCCTACTATGCTTTTTTGGATAGCATACAAATGAATACTTTGATGCAGGAATATTTGGTAGAGACATTAGTGCGGCTTTGTGAATTAATGGAAAATTCATGGTACCGCCCATTATTTAAAGAGTTTGTAGAGCATATAGAGCAGAAAGAATATCTTACAGAAGAGATGTACCAAAAGACATTAGAGTCTGCGTATGCCTCTATGGAATCCTACTCCTACTATGGGGACAGCAAGATAAGTATGATTGTAAAAAATGCCCTAAAAGCTAGTTATGACAGAACCTATACTATGCAGGATGAAAAGATGGAGAGTACACAAAATACCATGACAATTGATGCATTAACCAATGACTGGTTTCTATGTCAGTATTATAGGGAGCATGAAGAGGAATTTCATTATCTTGCAAAAGAGTATCCACATAGTTATAAATTGTTAGAAGAATTGATAGAAGACATTAAGAAAGACAAAGAAAAGAAAGCGGACAAAATCTTAGATGCACTCATGGAGTATGTAGCAGAAGGCACAACAAAGGAAAAACTACAGGAAGTCATGAAAAAAAGTTATGAGGATTTGTTGGCACAGGCAGACAAGCCATTTAAGGTTTATGGTGGAAAAGGAACTTACCATAGAAATACAGATAAAATTGGAAGGAATGATCCTTGTCCTTGTGGAAGTGGAAAGAAATATAAACAATGTTGTGGAAAGTATATGTAGAAAATGAATGTTATAGGAAACCCATTTATTTAATGCGTTTCCTATAGTATATATTTATTAGAAGGTGACAGGAGAAACGAAAGAATAGAGGAGACATATTATGAAATCAAGGGGTTTAGAAGCGGATACTTTAANAATGCTTTCTCCTATTCAGGATGGATTTACTGGTGAAAGTGAAGAGAGAGATGTTGTAACACAAGGATTAAACCACACAGGTTTTTTCAGATATGGAAAGCAGATTTTAGAGGAAAGCAAACCAGAACGAAGATTTGCAGTTGTGGTATTCAATTTGAAAGGATTTCGGGCAATCAATGAATTCTTTGGAATGAGTGGAGGCGATGAATTACTTCAAAAGATGTATCATTATTTTTGCCAATCATCATTAAAGCCTTTGCTGACCGCAAGAATAGAACAAGATATTTTTGCCTGTCTGGTAGATTGTGAGTATATGGATTACTCCTGTTTGGCAGATTTGTGTGAAACAGTATTTACAAAAGAAGAGAAAAGTATCCATGTGTATACAAGATGTGGAATTTACTTGATAGAAGATAGAAAAATGAATGTAAATACTATGTGTGAGTATGCAAAAATTGCAATACACTATATTGTAGATGAATATTCAAAGCCGTATGCAGTTTTTCAGGAATCTATGAGAACAAAATATTTGATACAGTCAGAAGTACAAGAAAGTATTCAAAAAGCTTTAGAAAATGACGAATTTCAACTGTATTACCAGCCTATATTTGATGCAAAAACCAAGGAAGTGGTTTCCGCAGAGGCACTTGTAAGATGGAATCATCCCCAAAATGGAATTATTATGCCCCAAGTATTTATTCCGATCTTAGAAGAAAGTGGACAAATTACCAGTGTGGATGATTATGTGTTTCGTAAGGTAAAGGATTTTTTGAAGAGCAGAAAACAACAAGGGAAACTAATCGTTCCAGTTTCTGTCAATATTTCAGGAATTGACTTTTATGATGATACATTTATGAAATTTCTCCAAAAAGAACTACAGGATAATAAAGAACAAAATATTGATATTCATGTGGAAGTAACCGAAACTTCCCATGCAGCACTTCTAGAAAGGGAAGATGATTTGCTAGATACCATAAGTGGTGCAGGAACCCAGTTATACTTAGATGATTTTGGAAGTGGATATTCCTCCTTTAGTACAGTGAGGGACTATGATTTTGATGTTATTAAGCTAGATATGGGATTTGTAAAAAAAATAGGGACTAGTAGTGAGAATAAGGTAAAAGGTATTATTTATTCCATGATAGATTTGTTTCATCAAATGGATGTGAAAGTGATTGCAGAAGGTGTGGAAAACAAGAACCAGCTTGACTTTTTAACCCAGTATGGTTGTGATTATATACAAGGATATTATTTTTCCAAACCTCTTACACAAGAACAATTTGCCCAGTTTTTAGACGAAAATCCTCACAAGGAAATTACACCAACTGAAAAAAAGGAATTATCTGTGACAGAATTAATTGATTTAGATGTATTACAAAAGTTCCAAGATGCTTTTTCTGATATGACAGGGATGGCAGCGTTGATGACAGATCGGAACGGTGTTGCTGTAACAAAAGGTTCAAATTTTACTGACTTTTGTATGAAGTATACAAGAAATTCAGAACTTGGAGAAAAAAGGTGTGAAATATGTGACAGGCAGGGGGCAAAACAGGCATTACTTGAGGGAAAAAGTTGTGCCTACCAATGTCATGCGGGATTAATTGATTATGCAGCACCAATTATGGCAAATGGAGAAATGATAGGTTGTTTTATTGGCGGACAGATATTGTCAGAAAAAGCAGATATTGAAAAATATGTAGGGATTGCAAAGGAATTAGGTATAAATGAGGATGCATATATTGACGCTGTTTCTAAGGTTAATGTGGTAGAAAAAGAGAAAATTGACAGTGCAGCAAATTTTTTATATATTACAGCTAATATTTTGTCAAATATCGCCTATAATAAATATATGTTAGATAAAGGTAATGACATGTTAAAAAAGAAAAACATGGAATTAGATTATATGGCGAATCATGATAAACTTACAGGACTCAGTAATCGCCACCATATACAGGAATATTTTCAGAAATATGAAAAGTCTGGTAATCCATATTGTATCATTATCGGAGACATTGATAATTTTAAAAAGATAAATGATACTTATGGTCACGATTATGGAGATATGGTTCTATGTAAAGTGGCAGATATTTTAAAGGAAAACTTGAGTGATAAAAGTGTTCCTTGCCGTTGGGGCGGGGAAGAATTTTTAATTTTAGCTTATGGAGAAAAGGCACAAGTTGTACAACGGATAGATGTAATTCGGAATAAAATTCAAAAAATGGAATTAGTTTATAATGAACAATCTTTACAAATAACTATGACTTTCGGTGTGGCATCGAATGGAGAAAAAGCGAACAGGGAAAGCCTTATTACATTAGCAGACAGTCGATTATACTATGGAAAGAAACATGGAAAAAATCAAATAGTATCGGAAAATAATAATTGAGGTGATAGTATGGAACAAAGGATGGAAGAAGCAGTAAAAAGAAAACAAAGTGGTTATAATTGTGCACAGGCAGTTGCTTGTACTTATTGTGATAAGCTGGGTGTTGATGAGGAAACCATGAAACATATTTCTCAAGCATTTGGAGTAGGAATGGGTACATTGGAAGGAAATTGTGGTGCGATTACGGGAGCTGGAATTGTACTTGGAATGTTGAATAAGGAGCAGCGAAAAACAGTTCAGGATATCCGTGCTATTATGACCGAATTTAAGAAACGGAATGGATCTGTCACATGTAAAGTACTAAAAGGAATTGACAGTGGTGTCGTTTTACGGAAATGTAACGATTGTGTTAGAGATGCTGTTGAATTTCTTGAAAAACAATTAGAGAATGAGTGAAATTTAATTTATGCAGAGTATATGGAATGACACAAATTTAAATGCCAAAGAAAAGTTTCTGTGTAAAATGGAATGAGTGGAGGAGTTTATATCAATTATGAAAAAACAGGCAAAAAGAAATTCTTTTAAAGGGTCAATTGGTTTTGTACTTGCTGCAGCAGGTAGTGCAGTAGGTTTGGGAAATATTTGGAGATTCCCTTATTTGGCGGCAAAAGATGGTGGCGGAATATTTCTTGTATTTTATATCGCTCTGGCTCTTACATTTGGTTTTACATTGCTTATAACCGAAGTTACAATCGGGCGGAAAACCAAACAAAGCCCCCTAATGGCGTATGAAAAGATTCACAAAAAATGGAAAAATCTAGGAGTGATTAGCTGCCTTGTGCCAATTATTATCTTGCCATACTATTGTGTTATTGGCGGATGGGTGTTTAAATATTTTCTTGCATATTTAACAGGAAATGGTACAAGTGCTGCACAAGATGGATTTTTTACTTCATTTATCTCAGGGAATTATGAACCGGTTATATTTCTTGTTTTGTTTCTTTTTGCAACCTCCTTTGTTATATTCAGAGGGGTAAACAAAGGAATTGAGTCTTTTTCAAAAATACTTATGCCAATTTTGATTTTGTTTGTAATTATCATTGCTGTTTTTTCCCTGACAATCAGCTATACAGACGAAAACGGCATTACAAGAACTGGTATGCAGGGACTAATGGTTTATGTTGTTCCGAATTTTAATGGAATGACAGTAAAGAGCTTTTTCACTGTTTTGCTTGATGCTATGGGACAGTTGTTTTTCAGCTTGAGTGTTGCAATGGGAATAATGATTGCCTATGGTTCTTATGTTAGTGACAGTGCAGACCTCAAAAAATCAATAAATCAGATAGAAATCTTCGATACAGTCATTGCATTCCTTGCAGGAGTTATGATTATTCCTGCTGTATTTACATTTGCAGGAACAGAGGGAATGGAAGCATCTGGTCCAAGCCTTATGTTTGTTTCACTGCCAAAGGTTTTTGCAGCAATGGGATCTATAGGAAATGTAGTTGGATGCCTTTTTTTTGCAATGGTTTTGTTTGCAGCATTGACAAGTTCCATATCAGTTATGGAGGCGATTGTATCAAGTTTTATGGATAAATTTAAAATATCAAGAGCAAAAGCTGCATCAATTGAAACTATAATTGCACTTATAGCAGGTGTAGTTGTGTGTCTGGGGTATAATATTTTCTATTTTGAACTAAAACTGCCAAACGGAACAGTTGCACAAGTTCTTGATGTTATGGACTATATCAGCAATAACTTCTTTATGCCATTGGTGGCAATAGGAACATGTATTCTTATTGGTTGGATTGTTAAGCCCCAAACTATTATTGATGAGGTTGAAAAAACGGCACAAAAATGGGCAGAAAAAGATTATACAATATAATGATTCGATATATCGCACCAGTTTTGCTAGTGATATTGTTCTTGAAATCAATAGGGATACTGACAATAATATAGTAATATAGATAGAGGAAAATATGAAAGATTTTAAGAAAGGTTTAATTGACGGAATACCGATAGCTTTGGGGTATATATCGGTTTCATTTACATTTGGACTTCAGGCAATAAGTACGGGTTTAACATGGTGGGAGGCCGTTATGATTTCGTTTATGAACCTTACTTCAGCAGGACAATTTGCCGGGCTTGATATAATGCTAAGAGGTGGCGGTTTTTGGATAGAAATGGCATGTACACAGTTTATAATAAACCTGCGGTATGCATTGATGTCACTCTCTCTTTCACAAAAAGCAGATAAGAGTGTAAAGGGAATGCATCGATGGTTTATAAGTTTTGGAATTACCGATGAAATATTTGCTGTCTCAATAGGTAACAATGGTGAGGTAAGTAATAAATATCTTTATGGGATCATTTTACTTCCATTATTAGGGTGGACAGGAGGTACTCTATTGGGAGCGGCGGCTGGAAATATCCTGCCGTCTGTGGTTAGAGATTCTTTGGGTATAGCTATATATGGTATGTTTATAGCGATAATCGTTCCTCCTGCAAAGAAAAATCCAGCTATATTTAAAGTGGTAATAATTTCTATACTGCTTTGCTGTATATTCAAATGGATGCCTGTACTAAATCATGTTTCCAGTGGTTTTGTGATTATTATATGTACAGTTATTTCTGCCTCAATTGGTGCAATTTTTTTCCCTGTTAAGGAGGAGAAAGAATGATGATAAGCAATTTTTTTAGTTATCTTTTTATAATGGCAGGGGTTACATATCTTGTAAGGGCGTTACCATTTGTGATTTTTAAGGGCAGAATTGAAAATACGTTTATCAAAAGTTTTTTGTATTATATGCCTTATGCGGTTTTGGGTGCAATGACATTTCCTGCAATTTTGTTTTCAACAGGTAACTATATTTCTTCGGTCGCAGGACTTATTGTTGCATGTTTGGTTGCATTTAAGGAGAAAAGTCTTTTAATTGTGGCGATTTTTGCTTGTGTTATGGCATTGGTTATAAATTTGGTTTGTATGCTTTTTTAGATTGTTCGATTAGTTTTCATGTTGTATATTCTGGCAAAATATGAATGACATGGCTGAACTGTGTTATTCTATGTAATCAGAGGTCACAGTCCTCTGGAGAAGACTAACCGCCTGCCATTATGGCAACACCCATAAGAGTATTATAACAAAACGTATCTTAATTTAGGAAGGGAGCTTGTGAAAATGATTAATATATATACAAAAAAAGATAGTAACATTTCCGACAAGATACAATATTTTAATGACAGACTGTTTAACACAGAGGTATTTGGTAGTGAATTTACAGACAATGAAAAACAAGTGATAGAGCAAATTGATCATGCCAAAGTAATGGATCACATGAAGATAGAAACTGATTTTGGAATAGGATCTATATTAGATTTATCCACTGGTTGTAAAACGGCTATCAATATTTTGCGTTTTCCAAATCGAATTATATCTGTAGATGAGTGTGGTTCTAATGCATTAAAGGTTATATTACAATTTAAGGAAGCAAATATTTTTATGGGATTTCCAGCAACCTTGCATGTGCCAGAAGGAAGTGAGCTGGTATTTGATGAAACGGAAAAGGTAGAAAATGATTTACAATATGAGGCATTTTGGAGTAAAAGATGCAGGGAGCGTGGAGATTATGATATTGTATAAAAACTTAAGTGTAAGGGCTGGAACAAAACTGTATCAATTGGAATTTAAAAACCGCATCACAATAGTGATGGGGGATTCTGGAAATGGGAAAACATATTTATATAAATTTTTGGAAGAATATCGAGGAACAGAAGGATATGAAGATATAGTTTTGTTTAACTATAAATCAGATGATTTTCATCAGAGATTGCAAGGTATGAGACATAAGTTTATTGTCATCGATAATGCAGATATTATGCTGGATGATACAGATAAACAATTTATTAATTTTCATAAAGAAAATCAATTTTTACTTTTTAAAAGAGATTTTACAAACTTATTTATAAGTCCCAATTCTCTTGTAACCCTAAAGCAAGATGGTAATATAATACGGTTTAAGGAGGTTTTGTAGTGTATTATATTTGGACAGAGGATAAGAATGAAGGATTACATTTTTGGAATCTTGTGAAAGATTATCTGGCATGTGATGATTTAATCGTAGAATCGAAGGAGTCTAATCAAGGAATCCTGTTTGCACTATCTACATTGAAACCAAAGAAACAAGAATGAACTAAATTGAAAAATAAAATTTGGAGGAAAAAGTATGAATAATAATAAACAAAGAGAAAAGTTTGGTTCACGGCTGGGATTTATCCTAGTATCAGCAGGTTGTGCCGTTGGACTGGGAAATGTATGGAAATTTCCCTATATTTGTGGCATAAATGGTGGAGCATTTTTTATTTTAATATATTTGATCTGTCTTTGTGCATTAGGATTACCGATTTTAATCTGTGAGTTTGCGGTTGGTCGTGGAAGTGGATTAAGCATTGGTGGGGCATTTCGTACATTAGCGCCAAAAGGGAGCAGATGGTATAAATTCCGTTATTTTGGATATATAGGAAACTATCTGCTTATGGCATTTTATAGTATGGTGGCAGGCTGGATGCTGCATTATATCTATGTTTTATCCAGTGGAAAGATTAATGGAGCAGATACAATTAAGGTGAAGGCAGCATTTGAAGGTATGTTAGGGGATGTAAAGATTCTTGTATTCTGGACATTAGTTGTAGTGTTGTTTTGTATTGGTGTATGTGCTTTGGGACTTAATAATGGTGTAGAGAAAATTACAAAAGTAATGATGATGGCTTTAATTGCGTTGATGATTATTATGGCAGTACATGCTGTCACCCTTGAGGGAAGTGAAAAAGGGCTTTCTTTTTATTTAATTCCTAACTGGGAAAGTGTGATGGAACGAGGACTTGGAAATATTATTTTCGATGCGATGACACATGCATTTTTTACCTTGAGTGTCGGCATGGGATCTATGGAAATTTTTGGAAGTTATCTGAAAAAGGATAGAAAGCTTACAGGAGAAGCCTTAAATGTAATGACATTAGATACTATGATTGCACTTGTTGCTGGTATTATTATCATTCCATCTTGTTTTGCATTTGGTGTGAGTCCTGATGCAGGTCCATCTTTATTATTCATTACATTACCAAATGTATTTAATCATATGACAGGAGGAAGGATTTGGGGCAGCCTGTTTTTTGTGTTTATGTCCTTTGCTGCCTTATCTACTGTAATTGCAGTATATGAAAATATTATATCTATTAGTATGGATTTGTTTGGCTGGGAAAGAAAAAAAGCTTTGTGTGTTAACATGTTTGGAATTGCCTTTTGCTCCATACCAGCAGTTTTAGGGTATAATATGTGGTCAGGAGTACAACTTTTGGGTACAGGAAGTACCATTATGGATGTAGAGGATTTTTTAGTATCTTATAATATATTACCATTAGGTGCATTGTTATTTGTATTATTCTGTACGAAAAAAAATGGCTGGGGATTTTCTAATTTTGCTGATGAGGTAGATCAGGGGACTGGAAGAGCATTTCCACGAGGATTAAGAGTTTATATGAAATATGTATTGCCAGTTATTATATTAATTGTTTATTTTAAAGGATACTACGATATGTTTAAAGAGCGGGAACTTCCCGTTTTTATCACTTGGATGGTCATTGCAGTTCTTTTTGTGGGATTTATTTTCTACTTATCTACAAGCAAGAAAAAGAAAGAGGAAAATAAAAATGGCTATAGCAAAGAAAAATAAACGAAATATTGCATATAAGCAAAAGAATTATGTGTGGTATGTATGTCCCAATGAGGATAACGAAGAGCGGCTCGTACTGCATATATTGTCAGAAGATAAAACTCTTATTCTTGCCTGTCCAATTGGAAATTCTGTGAGTTATGTGATTAGCCAAGGTTGTAAGTTTCAAGGGAATAGGGACAGTGGGGTATGGAAAAGGTATTTATACTCAGGAAAAATACCAGACAGTGTTACCCCTAGTATTGTTTCGGAAATAATAGACTGGGCAATATCTGGTGATGCAGCAACAGAAATTTTATATAATGGTATAGAAATCTGGCTATAAGTGCAGAGACATAAATGTTACAGTTCACTCACAAGCTTGACACTTGCTGTCAAGCTATGTGCCAAGAACATAAAACAGCCAAGAATCCAGCCTTTCACCAAAGGCGAATTCTTAATAGGATGGATTCCGTTACTGTTTGCACCATAGGTGTGAACAGTAACACATAAATAGAAAGCATAGACATAACTGTTCATGGTTCTGAACAGTTACACATAGACAAAAGAACAGTAGAAAGCGTAATAAAAAAGGGCTAAAGAGGAGTGAATGAAAATGACAAATTTTGATTATTTAAAAAAGGAACCAAAATTTAAAAGTTTTGCTGATGTGGCAGTTTCCGCAGAGAAAATTCTGTCGATTGATATAGAAGCTAGTGTGCTTAATTGCCGCCGGGCTATGGAATTTGCCATTAAGTGGATGTATTCTGTAGACAAATCATTAGAAAAACCATATCGGGATAATTTGGCTAGTTTAATGGACACACAGGATTTTCATGATTTGATGGATCAAGATTTATGGAAAAGAATGGATTTGATTCGGCATGTTGGGAACAGAGCAGCTCATAATGGAAAGAAGATTAGTATGGATGAGGCTGTTCTTTGTCTGCAAAACTTATATATATTTTTGGATTATGTATCATATTGTTATGGAGATAATTATGAAGAGGGGAAATTTGATAAATCTCTTCTTACACAGAAAGCGAAAGAGGTAACAACAGAGCCAAAGATTACAGAAATAGATTTGCAGGCATTGATAGATGAGAATAAAGCTCTGAAAGAAGAACTTACTGCAAGACGTAAAGAACAACAGCAGACTTATGTGCCAAAGCCATTAGATTTGTCGGAATATAAGACCAGAAAAATCTATATTGATGCCATGCTCTATAATGCAGGTTGGGAAAAAGGAAAAGACTGGATGGATGAAGTGGAGATTTCTGGAATGCCAAACCAGTCTGAGAAAGGGCGTGCAGATTATGTATTGTATGATGATGCACACAGACCTCTTGCAATAATAGAAGCAAAACGTACCTGTATGGATGTTTCCAAAGGAAGACAACAGGCGAAATTATATGCAGATCTTCTGGAGAAACAGTATAACTGCAGACCAGTTGTATTTCTTACAAATGGATTTGAGACAAGGATAATAGACAATCAATATCCAGAAAGAAAGGTGGCAGCTATCTATTCCAAAAGGGATTTGGAAAAATTATTTAATTTAGCTGTTATGAAGACGGATTTACATAATATAAGAGTGGATAAAAATATAGCAGATCGTTATTATCAGGAAGAGGCAGTTAAGGCAGTTTGTGATAATTTTTCCAGACAGCGAAGAAAAGCTCTTCTAGTTATGGCAACTGGTTCAGGGAAGACTAGAACAGTGATTGCATTATGCAAGATTCTGCTAGATGCAGGATGGGTAAAAAATATTCTTTTTCTTGCCGACAGGAATTCATTGGTTACTCAGGCAAAAAGAAGTTTTGTAAATCTGCTGTCGGATTTATCCTGCACAAACTTATGTGAAGAGAAGGATAATTATCATGCACATTGTGTATTTTCTACCTATCAGACTATGATAAACTGTATTGATTCTATAATAGATGAAAAAGGTAAATTGTTTACCTGTGGACATTTTGATTTAGTAATATGTGATGAAGCACACCGTTCCATTTACAACAAATATAAAGAAATATTTCAATATTTTGATGCTCCATTAGTTGGTCTTACTGCCACACCAAAGAGTGACATAGATATAAATACTTATTCCATATTTGAAATGGAAAATGGAGTGCCTACATATGGTTATGAGCTGGCACAGGCTGTCAAAGATGGATATCTGGTGGACTATGTTTCTGTTGAAACGAAGTTAAAGTTAATAGAACAAGGAATTGTATATGAAGAGCTTACTGAAGAAGAAAAGGAAATATACGAGGAAACCTTCAAGCTGGAAGATGGAAACATTCCAGAAAGCATAAGTTCTTCTGCTTTAAATACAAAGATTTTCAATGAAGATACGATTAGACAAGTCTTGCAAGTGGTGATGGAAGAAGGAATCAGAATTAATTATGGTGAAATGATTGGAAAAACAATTATTTTTGCAAAGAACCACAAACATGCAGAAAAGATATTAGAGGTATTTAATAAGGAATATCCACATCTATCCCGGAACGGAATTCCATTTGCAAAGGTAATTGATAATTATATGACTTATGCACAAAGTGCAATTGATGAATTTTCCGACCCGAAAAAAATGCCACAGATTGCGATTTCGGTAGATATGCTGGATACTGGTATTGATGTGCCAGAGGTACTAAATCTTGTATTTTTCAAAAATATAATGAGTAAAGCAAAATTTTGGCAAATGATTGGCCGTGGAACACGTCTATGCCCTAAATTAATAGATGGGCAGGATAAAGAGAAATTCTATATATTTGATTTTTGTGGAAATTTTGAATTTTTCCGTTTGAATAAGGGAAAGGCAACAGCCAATACCCTTGCCCTGCAAGGTGCTATTTTTAATTTGGAATTTCAGATGGCATATAAGCTGCAAAATGTTTCTTATCAGGTTGACAGGCTTATTAAGTATCGGAATAAGTTGGTAGAAGTTATGTCTGGTAAAGTACAGGAATTAAAAGAGAAGGAAAATTTCGCAGTACGCCAGCATCTAAAGTATGTGGAGCTATATGCTGATAAGGACAATTATCAATCTATAACATACGAAGATACAAAAATTGTTAAAGAAGAATTAGCACCATTGATTTTGCCAGATAGTGATGAAATTAATGCAATCAGGTTTGATGCATTAATGTATGGAATCGAATTGGCATATCTTGATGGCAGGAAATATGGAAAAGCTAGGAGCGATTTATTAAAACGAATAAATGCAATTGCCAATATTGCAAATATTCCAGAAATTCAAAAACATGCAGAACTAATAGAAAAAATTCTGCATACAGATTATCTGGAACACGCAGGTATGGATGAGTTTGAATATATTCGGGAAAGTTTGCGTGATTTAACAAAATATATTCCTAAAGGCACAATATCCTATGATACAAATTTTACAGATAATATTTTATCTATGGATTGGAATGAGTCAGAGTTGGAAAGTGACGAACTAGATAATTATAAGGCAAAGGCAGAATATTATGTGCGACAGCACCAAGATAATCTTGTTATTACAAAGTTAAAGACAAATCAACCGTTAACCAGTAAAGATATTGTTTCTTTGGAACAAATACTTTGGAGTGAAATAGGAAGTAAAAATGATTATCAACAAGAATATGGAGAAAAACCGTTGGGAGAATTTGTCAGAGAGATTGTTGGTCTGGATATGAATGCTGCAAAAGAGGCTTTTTCCGAATATTTAGATGAAACAAACCTAGATAACAGACAGATTTATTTTGTGAACCAGATTGTGGAATATGTTGTTCATAATGGAATGATGAAGGATTTATCTGTTTTACAGGAATCACCATTTACAGATAAAGGAAGTATTGTAGAAATATTTCAGGATTTGCAGGTATGGGCTGGAATTCGGACAGTAATTGAACAAATAAACGAAAATGCAAGAGTAGGAGTGTAGGTGACAAAGGATGACTACAAGAGAGGAAGTTTTATCTTATGGAATGACATTTCCAGATGTTTATGAGGATACACCTTTTCGAGATACCAATTGGGTGTTAGTACGATATAGGAAGAATAAAAAAGCATTTCTTTGGACTTATGAATATGAAGGACAGATGCGAATTAACATTAAAGTAGATCCAGAGTGGAGAGACTTTTGGAGACAGACTTATGAAGCCGTAATTCCTGGATATCATCAAAACAAACAACACTGGAATACGGTAATTTTGGATGGAACCATTCCAGACGAAGAGATAAAGCGAATGATTGCGGAATCTTATGATTTAATTGTGGGTAAAAGAAAGTAACAATAAGTTGCTCTTTGTGAACAAGTTCACTCATATAACTTGAAAATATTTTTTAAAAGCATATATTTAAACTAAAATTATGAATTGTTTGGCAAAATATTCATGTATGGCGTTAAGCATATAAATCTTGATTTCCTGTTATTTCCTGATATGCTATGAATTGATTTTACTTTGTATAGTAGATGGATAATTTTTTTAGCAATAAGGGACAGTAGCACATTCAGCTACTGCCCCTTATTGTTTGTCTGCTTTGAATGTCTATCCAATTTGAAATAAACTAAACACCATAATACTTTTGAATGGCATACGCAACATATTCAGAGCAGCCATTTCCAAATTGACTGTCTGTCGCTTCTGCTAATTGTGAAAATTTTAGGTATTCACTTGCTAAATCCAAAAGTATATTTCTTGCATTATCAAGTTTAAACATTTTTTTATAATTCTCGGCAAGACGCTCAACCGTTTCTTTCTGTGCATTTACATCTCTAGATTCTTTAGCTGCCATAAATTGCTTATAAATTTCAGCAGTTTCTTGTTGCTCTTGCTTTAATTCCTCAGTATTTCCAGTTGACTGCATTATGGCTTCCATTGTTTTTTCTTTACCACCATACCATTTGAATACATCTGCAATTGCTTGTTTATTTGAAAATCCAGATGCCAAATGATCTCGATATTTTTCTATGCTGCCATATTTTTGTATCTGTTCTTCAAGGGATTCTTTTGGCATACATTTCAATGTATGGTCTAAAATTTTCTGTACTTCTTCATCGTTAAATGTTTCAAAACTCATAGTATTAACTCCTTTCATCACATCTGATATCAACTCAATAATTCCATTTAACCGGTTTCTCTTTTGTTCCAGCAAAATCTTTTGAGTCAATAAAACCTGTTCTCTATCATAATTAGGATTATCCATGATTCTTTTAATATCTTCCAATGAAATCTCTAATTCTTTAAAGAACATAATTTCCTGTAACCTTTCTAATGCTTTGTTGTCATATAAGCGATATCCTGCGTTTGTTAATTCTGTTGGCTTTAATAATCCTATCTCATCATAATATCTCAACGTCCTTATACTTACCCCAGTTATCTCCGACACGTCTTTTACAGTTTTCATCATTTTCTCCTTTCAATTTTAGCCTAAACCATTACGCTACGGGAGAGTCAATACATAAATCAAAATTTTAAAGAAAAACAGAAGGCACGTTCTTTATTACAATACCAAAAACGGCGACTTTATGGATATTTGAAAAAAGCAACAGAGATTTTTCCCTGCTGAACTGTTATAGAAGATTGATGTATGTAACTAAATCTCGATTATTCACGTCCTATATTGCAGACCGCTGCTATCGCAACTAGGAGCTGCTTGACGGCAGCACCAGTCTGCAATCATCGTCAATTGACCTATTAAGCATGACTAAGTCAGTATTTGTAAGCCTTCGGCTTACATAAGACTTAGTTCATGCTTAAGACCGTAAATAATCTCGGTAAATTATACCATAGGTATGATGACAAATGGAAAAAGTTGTGTTATAGTGATAGTATTAAATAAAGAATCGTGATTGTTCATGGTTCTGGACAGTTATGAAAGATGACTATTTATAGTCAGGAAAGGAAAAATCATGGAGAAAACAGTTAACGTATTAGCATATCTCAAAAGTGAATATGAACAGATAGAAGCACTGTGCCAATGGTCTCAGAGCTTTGATTTGTTATACTCTAATAAGATAATGCGAAGACGAAAAACTGTGTTTTAAAGGTAGTATCAGACTATATATACATGGATTTTTATATGCCGCTTATCTTATTATATAAGATAGGCGGTATTTTATTATGAAAGTGTTATCGATAAGCATATTACTTGATTTGTGCTTGCACAAAGACCAAGTAATATGCTTATCGTAGAGCCTGATGTGTATGAGCAAGTAGGGTGAAAACCCAGATTGCGAATACATATCAGGTGGTTATGAAAGCACGCAGTGCGAAGTAACCAGCACTTTCATTAATAATATTTTTTGGTTATGATATATATTCTGGAAAAATATTAATGACATGGCTAAATTGTTACTTTGAATGTGAAAAGTTAAAGAGATTGGAGGTATTAGAAGATGTTTGAAATTAAAGGAAAAGTAAGTACTGCATTTTGTTATGCAAAGGTGGTAGAAGAGGAAGCAATTGAGCAAATCCGAAGAATGTGTGATTATGATTTTACGGAGAATAGCAAGATTTGTATTATGCCGGATGTACATGCAGGAAAAGGCTGTACCATAGGAACTACAATGACTATTACAGATAAGGCAGTTCCCAATATTGTTGGGGTAGATATTGGTTGTGGAATGTATACAGTGAATCTTGGAAAAGAAGACATTGACTTAGAAAAAATGGATGAGGCGGCACACTTTGTCCCCTCTGGAAAGCAGGTCTGGGAAGGAAGACAGGAGCATTTTGATTTAACAAGATTACGCTGTTACCGCAATTTAAGGGATACTAAAAGATTGGAAAGAAGTCTTGGGACTTTAGGTGGAGGTAACCATTTTATTGAGGTCGACAGAGCAGAAGATGGAACCAATTATCTGGTAATCCATAGTGGAAGCAGGAATCTTGGGAAGCAGGTAGCAGAACTTTATCAAAATTTAGCTGTGGAATTGCATCAGGGAAAAGAGGAATATTTCAAAAAGAGAGATGCACTCATTGCGGAATATAAAGCTGCCGGAAGAAGAAAAGAGATTCAGGCAGCACTAAAAGAATTAGCATGGACTGCCAGAGAGTTATTAATTCCAGAGGATTTATGTTATTTATATGGAACTTATTTGGAAGATTATTTGCATGATGTGGTTATTTGTCAGGAATTTGCAAGAAGAAACAGAGAAAAAATGGCGGAAGTCATTATTGAGAGAACAGGCTTACAAGGCAGCGAAGGATTTCATACTATTCATAATTATATTGATACAGAAGAAATGATTTTAAGAAAGGGTGCAATTGCCGCACATAAAGGGGAAAAGGTATTGATTCCGTTGAATATGAGAGATGGAAGTGTATTGGCAATTGGAAGAGGAAATCCAGAATGGAATTATTCTGCACCTCATGGAGCAGGAAGACTGATGTCCAGAACAAAGGCAAAAGAGACCTTGAGTATGGAAAAATATAAGGAACAGATGGCAGGAATTTATACTACTTCCATTAACGAAGCAACATTAGATGAGGCACCAATGGCTTACAAATCTATGGAGGATATTATAGACGTAATTGAAGAATCGGTAGATGTTATGGAGGTAATGAAACCAATTTATAATTTTAAGGCAAGTTAAGCCATACAAAGACATCCTCTGTATGGTTTGCTGCCAGAACAGGAGGAATAAGATATGTTTCAGATGCCAATAATCAATATGATAGCAACAGGTAAAAATATAGAGAATTTAAGAAAACAAAGAGAGTTATCAGTAAAGGATTTACAAGATATATTTGATTTTTCTACGCCGAATGCCATCTATAAGTGGCAAAGGGGAATAGCAATGCCAACAATTGATAATTTAGTAGTGTTAGCTGCAATTTTTCAAGTGCAGATAGATGATATTCTGGTATTAGATGATTCCCACCATATTTTCCAAAGTGCTTAATGAAAAAAAGTGAAAAAAGCAAATAATATTGACTATTTGGTAACAGTTCAGGTAGTTCTTGCACACTCCGCTTTAAAGAACATAAAAAAGACTAAAACAGGATTGAAATTGGGCAATTTATAATGCGGAGCTTGCCCAATTCCGTAACAGGTCAGCCCTCCGGCTGAATTGTTACACTATTTGCGTGTATAGAAAAACGAATGTTGTCAAAATAAGCCGAATCTGGTATACTCGAAATGAAACTATAGAAGATATTTAAATGAGGAGGAAATGCATGGTAAAGGAATCGGTAAGAGCAACCATATTAGATGGTATGTTAACAGATTACGAAAAAAATCTTGCAGGAAGATACAAAGGGTATTACATTACAATGACAAAAGGTAATAATTGTTATGTTTTTTCTGTAAACGCAACTATGCCAGATGATGAAACATTTAAACGGGTACAGGAGTTTCTTGCCCAAAAGAATAGTTCAGATAAGAATGTAAGTGCTGCAACCGCTACAAAACATAATATTCAGTTTGCAATAACTACGCCTGCTTCTTGGAAGAAGGCAGCTAATAAAATAAATAATATTGTAGATGAGATAGTAACCTTTTTGGCGAATAATGGATGTACAAGTGGTTGTGCCACATGTGGAACCCAAGATGAAAAATTGGCATGTTATGAGATAAAAGAAGAATATCGCTATTTGTGTAATAAATGTAGTAACGAAGTTAGTATGGAAATACATAAATATAATGAAGAAATTGCAAACCAAAAAAGTAATTTGGTATCTGGAATTATTGGAGCTGTTATAGGTGCATTACTTGGAGCTGTTCTTTGGATTCTTATATATAAATTAGGATATATTGCAGGAATTGCAGGTGCAGCTATGGGAATTTTGGCAATGAAGGGTTATGAGATGCTTGGAAAATGTCTGGACAAGAAAGGTGTTATCGTTTCTATTATTGTTATGCTTATAATGATATATTTTGCAAACAGAGTAGCATGGACTTGGGAAGCGTATGAGGTGTTTAAAGAGTATGATGGTAATCTCAATGGTATCAATTTTACANTTGGTGGAATATTTCAGTCAATTGAAACAATGATCAAAGAAATTGATTGTGAGAAGGAGTATTATTTAGATTTGGTAATAGGTTATATACTTACAATATTTTGTAGTGCTTCTACTATGTTTCATGCCTTTAAAGGCAGTTCAGGAAATGCTAAAGTGAAAAGAATAGGATAAAAGTAAAAAGCAGTTAGGGTAAATTACTCTGACTGTTTTTTATTCCCGCAAAGCAACGAGCCAAGTGCGAGCTTGCTCACATTTGACTTAGGAAAAAGAGAAATAATTGAATAAACACATCTAATGTGTTAAAATGCATTTTTAGAAGTGTTTGTATATTGATTAGCAGACAAATATTGCAGGATAGTCTGTTTTGTTAGAACATGTGAGAGGAGTTGGAACAATGGCATATTTTCCTATGTATGTTTCTTTGGAGAATAAGGATTGTCTGGTTGTTGGGGGAGGAAAAGTTGCCAAAAGAAAAGCAGATACACTACAATCTTTTGGGGGGAAAGTAACAGTGCTTGCACCAGTATTTAAAGAGGACTTTTCTGGTTGTTCTCTTATAAAAAAATTTTTTCAAAAGGAGGATATTGGTGCATATTTTTTGGTGGTTGCGGCAACAAATAACCGTCAAGTGAACAAGGAAATTAGCAAAATCTGTAAGGAACAAGGAATTGCTGTTAATGTGGCAGACAGCAGTAAGGATAGCAGTTTTTTATTTGGTGCGATCCACCAGAGGGGAAATATGGTAGTTTCAGTGAATTCAGGAGAAAACCAGCCTGCATGGTCAAAGAAGGTTAAAGAAGAAATAGGGAATTATTTAGATGAACATATTCTACGGATTGGAACTAGAAAAAGTCCCCTTGCACTTGCACAGACAAGAATTGTAATGGATGCAATAAAGAGAGTTAATCCTAAAATTCTTTGCCAGGTGGTAGAGCTTTCTACAAAGGGAGATGAAAACCGTAAGAAAAGCCTAACAGAATTTGGTGGAAAGGGAGCTTTTACTGGAGAATTAGAAAGGGCTTTAATAGAAGATAAAATTGATATTGCAGTACATAGTGGAAAGGATTTACCAGTGAAATTAGAAGAGGGACTGGATATTCTGGCAGTTCCCAAAAGAGAAGAGGCAAATGATGTATTGGTAACTAAATTTGGATACAAGCTTCATAAGAAATCTATCATAGGTACAGGAAGTGTCCGAAGATCCAAACAGATTCCTTATCAGACAAAAGATATCCGGGGCAATGTGGAAACCCGGTTAAGAAAAATGGAAGAAGGAGAATATGATGGAGTTGTACTTGCTCTTGCTGGACTAAAACGCCTTACCATGGAAAATATGGAGAAGTATACTTATCATGTCCTTGGATTACAAGAATCTTATCCAGCTCCTTGTCAAGGGATTATCGCTATAGAAGGAAAGAAGAATTCGAAGTTTTTGCCGTTATTAGAAACTATCAATCATAAAGAAACATGGTATTCTTATCAGGCAGAACGGGCAATGGTAACCGAATTGGGGCTTGGCTGTCATTTTCCTATTGGAGTATACAGTTATATGAAAGATGATATCTTTTATATGGAAGTAAAATATTTGGGAGAGATGGAAAGATTATGGGAATTTCATTGTTCGATTATTGATTTTAAGGAATCTTTGCACAATTTTCTAAAGAGGATAGAGGAGGAAATGAAGTGATATGGTTTATTTAGTTGGGGCCGGAGTGGGAAATAAACAATACATTACCGTCCGGGGACTGGAACTTATCAAAGCTTGCGATGTATTGATTTATGACAGACTATTAGATGATTCTCTTTTGGAAGATGCAAGAGCGGATTGTAAGAAAGTCTATGTGGGAAAAGAAAGAAACCATCATGCCATGAAACAAGAAGAAATCAATGAAATTCTGGTTGAAATGGCACAAAAATATCAACAGGTGGTCAGGCTAAAAGGCGGAGATTCTTTTGTGTTTGGCAGAGGAGGAGAAGAGGCAGAAGCTTTATCTAAAAAAGGAATATGCTACGAATTAATTCCTGGTATTTCTTCTGCTATTGCTGTTCCGGAACTTTGTGGTATCCCAGTTACCCATAGGGGGATAAGCCAGGATTTTCATGTTGTGACAGGTCATACAGCAAAAGAGAATACGATAAATTATCAGGCATTGGCACAGATGCAGGGAACTTTAGTGTTTTTAATGGGAGTACACAATGCAGGAGAAATTGCAGATAAGCTGATAAAAGGTGGGAAGAGTGCAGATACACCAATAGCTTTTCTGGAAAATGGAGGAACGGGAAAACAAAGAGTATTTAAGACAACTCTTGGACAAGCAGAAGAGTGTGTAAAAGAGAACCAGATAGTTGCACCTTCTATTCTTGTTATAGGGGAAACGGTAAATCTTAACTTTTACTGTCCGAAAAAAAAGGTAGCTGTTCTTGGAACGAAAAATTTTCAGGAACGGCTTCGGGAAAACTTATGGGGATATGACATGGAAGAAATTGGAACTATGGTGGTAAAGCCTTTGGAGTTTTCTGTTAATTTGCAATGTGAGTATCTGGTATTTACCAGCAGAAACGGTGTGGAGATATTTATGAAATATCTGTCAAAGCATAAAATAGATATGCGGAAACTGACAGGAATCAAATTTGCTGTAATAGGCAAAGGAACTTATGATGCACTGGCAAAGTATGGCATTTATGCAGATATTATGCCGGAAAAATATACAACAGAAGAATTATCAAAATGTCTGGCAGGCTGTAAAGGGAAAAAGTTAATTCTACGGGCAAAAAACGGTTCAAAGGATTTGTGCAGATATATTACAGATTATGAAGATATTCCAATTTATGAAATTGTTCCGCAAAACCTTTGTGACACAAAGGCAGACTATGTGGTATTTGGCAGCTCTTCGGCAGTAAGGGCTTATTGTAGTAAATATAAGATAGCAGGACAGACCTTGGCTATTGGAGAGATTACTGGGAATACCCTTAGGGAGTATGGGTATGAACCAATGGTTGCCAAGGAATATACAGTGGAAGGAATCAGCACTTTGATTCATAGTGGTATCTGCGAAGGTGGCATGACATTTAATAATATCCTCTCGGATTCTCAATAAAAAATTAAGATTTGAAGTTTAATAATTAAATATTGTGAGATTTTGGGAAA
>JAAVHR010000061.1 GCA_014799595.1 Clostridiales bacterium
ACAACAAGACCCTGGCCGCTCAGCTCTGCTCGGAGTTCCGGGAATTCTTCCCGGAGAACGCCGTGGAATACTTTGTGTCCTATTATGACTACTACCAGCCAGAAGCTTATGTCCCTTCCACAGATACTTATATTGAGAAAGATTCTTCCGTAAATGATGAGATAGATAAACTAAGGCATTCTGCAACGGCAGCTCTTACAGAACGTAGAGATGTGATCATTGTTGCTAGTGTATCTTGTATTTATGGTCTGGGTAGTCCAGAGTTTTATCAGAATATGACTTTGTCATTAAGACCGGGAATGATAAAAGATAGAGATGATATCATTCGTAAATTAATCGAAATGCAATATATCCGCAGTGAAATGGAATTCAAACGAGGAACCTTCCGGGTTCGGGGAGATGTGTTAGAAATCTTTATGATTAACCAGACAGATACTGCTATCCGGGTGGAATTCTTTGGAGATGAAATTGACCGGTTAACAGAGATTGATGTATTAACAGGAAATATAAAATATGTATTAGAACATGCACACATTTATCCTGCATCTCATTATGTAGTAGAGCCAGAGCGGATAGAACCAGCACTGCAAGCCATTGAAGAAGAAATGAAAGAAAGAGTTTCTGTATTTAAAAGTGAGGGAAAGCTTATAGAAGCTCAAAGAATTGGTGAAAGAACAAAATTTGATATTGAAATGATTCGGGAAACGGGATTTTGTTCGGGAATCGAGAATTATTCCCGGCATTTGGCAGGTTTGGAAGCAGGACAACCACCATTTACTTTGATTGATTTCTTTCCAGATGATTTTTTAATTATTGTGGATGAGTCACATATTACCATTCCTCAGGTACGAGGCATGTATGCAGGAGACCAGTCCAGAAAGCAGACTTTAGTAGATTATGGATTCCGTCTGCCATCTGCAAAGGATAACCGACCTTTGAATTTTGAAGAATTTGAGAGTAAAATAGACCAGATGATGTTTGTATCTGCTACACCATCTGGTTATGAAGAAGAACATGAGCTCGCCAGAGTGGAGCAGATTATCCGCCCTACCGGATTATTAGATCCTTGTGTTGAAGTCCGCCCAGTAGAAGGACAAGTTGATGATTTGTTGGGAGCTGTACGAAAAGAAGTGGAGGGACACAACAAAGTATTAGTAACAACACTTACAAAACGTATGGCAGAGGATTTAACGGATTATATGCGTGAAGCAGGAATCAGGGTAAAATATTTACATTCTGGAATTGATACTTTGGAGCGTTCAGAAATTATTCGTGACATGCGAATGGATGTATTTGATGTATTAGTAGGAATTAACCTGTTAAGAGAAGGATTAGATATCCCAGAGATTACTTTGGTTGCTATTTTGGATGCAGATAAAGAGGGATTTTTGCGTTCAGAAACTTCTTTGATTCAGACTATTGGACGTGCAGCGAGAAATGCAGATGGACATGTAATTATGTATGCAGATAATATGACAGATTCTATGCGGCATGCTATTGATGAAACCGAGCGTAGACGCAGTATCCAACAGAAATATAATGAAAAACATGGAATTACACCACAGACTATTAAAAAGGCAGTGCGTGACTTGATCCGGATTTCAAAAAAGGTGGAGGTAGAAAGCCTGCAAATGGAAAAAGATCCAGAATCCATGAGCAAACAGGAATTAGAAACTATGATAAATTCTTTATCAAAGAAGATGCATACAGCAGCAGCAGAATTGAATTTTGAACTTGCAGCACAAATTCGTGACCAATTGATTGAATTGAAACAGAATTTGTTGGAATTGGAGTAATGAGGGGTTCTGAACAGTTACATTTTGAGAAATAAAATGAAAATATAAGAAAGGCATGGTGTGAAATGAGTGCAGAGAAACATGACAGAAAAAAATATATCACAATTAGAGGAGCAAAAGAACATAATCTAAAAAATGTGGATTTGAAGTTACCAAGAGATGCTTTTATCGTATTTACCGGGCTTAGTGGCTCAGGAAAATCTTCCTTAGCATTTGATACCATTTATGCAGAAGGACAGAGAAGATATATGGAGTCACTATCTTCTTATGCAAGGCAATTCTTAGGACAGATGGAGAAACCGATGGTAGAGAGTATAGAAGGCTTATCTCCAGCTATTTCCATTGACCAAAAGTCCACAAACAGGAATCCTCGTTCTACTGTTGGAACAGTGACAGAAATTTATGATTATTTTCGTTTGTTATATGCACGAATTGGAATCCCGCACTGCCCGGAATGTGGAAAAGAAATCCACAGCCAGACCATAGACCAGATGGTGGATGAAATTATGAGTTTACCAGAAAGAACAAAGATTCAGCTTTTAGCTCCAGTAGTAAGAGGAAGAAAAGGAACACATGTAAAGGTTTTTGAGAAAGCAAAGAAAAGTGGATATGTTCGTGTTATTGTGGATGGAGAACAATATGAATTATCCGAAGATATCCAGCTTGAGAAAAATAAAAAACATAATATTGAAATTGTGGTAGACCGGCTGGTTGTGAAAGAGGGAATAGGACAGCGTTTGACAGACTCCATTGAAAATGTCATGAAGATTTCAGAAGGGTTATTACTGGTTGATATAGTGGATGGTGAAATGCTTCGTTTTAGTCAAAGTTTTTCCTGCCCAGATTGTGGAGTCAGCATGGAAGAGATTGAACCAAGAAGTTTTTCTTTTAATAATCCGTTTGGAGCCTGCCCAGTTTGCCATGGAATTGGTATTCACATGGAGTTTTCAGAAGAGTTGATTGTACCAGATACAAGTCTTAGTATAGCAGAAGGGGCTATTGCAGTTCTTGGCTGGCAGTCGGCTACAGATCCTACCAGTTATACAGGGTCTATTCTTGCAGCATTGGCAAAAGAATTTGACTTTGATTTGAATACCCCTTATGAGCAGTTGTCAAAAGAAGTGCAGCATATACTCATGCATGGAACGAATCGTATGGTAAAGGTGTATTACAAAGGACAACGTGGTGAGGGAGTTTATGATGTAGTATTTGAAGGTATTATTCAAAATGTAAAACGGCGTTACCGTGAAACTGGTTCGGAATACACAAAAAAAGAATATGAGAACTTTATGGAAGTAAATCCTTGTGAGGAATGTAAAGGAAAGCGATTAAAAAAGACTTCTTTAGCTGTCACTGTAGGAGAAAAAAATATTGCAGAAGTAACTGATTATTCTATTGGGGAGTTACAAAATTATATGAATGACTTGGAGCTGTCTCCAAGACAAGAAGAAATTGGAAAGTTGATTTTGAAAGAAATCCGTTCCCGCATCGGATTTTTAATGGATGTAGGACTGGACTATCTGACTCTTTCCAGAGCTACTGCATCATTATCGGGTGGAGAGGCACAAAGAATCCGTCTAGCAACTCAGATTGGTTCAGGATTAGTGGGAGTAACCTATATTTTGGATGAACCAAGTATTGGACTACACCAGCGGGATAATGATAAATTATTAAAGACCTTACATCACCTAAAAGATTTGGGAAATACACTGATTGTAGTGGAACATGATGAGGATACTATGTTTGCAGCAGATTATATTGTAGATATTGGACCGGGAGCAGGCACACATGGTGGAACAGTAGTTGCAGAAGGAACTGCCGAGGAAATTATGGAAAATGAAAAGTCAATTACTGGAGCTTACCTTAGCCACAAAAAAGAAATTCCTGTTCCGAAAAAGAGAAGGAAGGCAATAGGAACTCTTTCTATTAAAGGTGCCAGACACAATAATCTAAAAAATATAAATGTAGATATTCCTCTTGGTGTTATGACTTGCATCACCGGAGTGTCAGGCTCAGGAAAGAGTTCGTTGGTAAATGAGATTTTATATAAAACCCTTGCCAGAAAATTAAATCGTGCAAAATGTATTCCAGGTGAACATGACACCATAGAGGGAATAGAGCAACTGGATAAAGTGATTGACATAGACCAGTCTCCAATTGGAAGAACACCGCGTTCCAACCCAGCAACTTATACAGGAGTGTTTGATTTGATTCGTGATTTATTTGCGTCTACCACAGATGCAAAAGAGCGGGGATATAAAAAAGGAAGATTCAGTTTTAATGTAAAAGGTGGTCGTTGTGAGGCTTGTGGAGGTGATGGAATCAACAAGATTGAGATGAACTTCCTGCCAGATGTTTATGTAACTTGTGAAGTATGTAAAGGAAAACGCTATAATCGAGAAACTTTGGAGGTGAAATATAAAGGGAAAAATATATTTGAAGTATTAGATATGACTGTGGAGGAGGCTGTGGATTTCTTTGAAAATGTACCAGCTATCTGTAGGAAAATTCAAACCTTGCATGAAGTTGGATTATCCTATATTAAATTGGGACAGCCTTCTACAACCTTGTCCGGTGGAGAAGCACAAAGAATTAAACTTGCCACAGAGCTTAGCAGAAAGAGTACAGGAAAGACAATATATATTTTAGATGAGCCTACAACAGGGTTACATTTTGAAGATGTACACAAGTTAGTAGATATTCTTGCAAAACTTGCAGATGGTGGGAACACAGTTGTTGTAATTGAACACAATTTAGATGTAATTAAAACCGCAGACTATATCATTGATATCGGACCAGAAGGTGGCGATAAAGGTGGAACAGTGATTGCGAAAGGAACACCAGAACAGATAGCAAAGAGTAAAAAGTCATATACAGGAGCGTATGTGAAANANTATTTGTAATTACTTTTATAGTATAATATTAGGTTAAAATAAATAACAGAAAGTTTTATGTAAATAAAATTATAGATAGAGTTTTGTAAGTATCTAAAAGTGAAAGAGAAGAGAGGAAGATAAAATGGAATCTCATTTTTATGCGATGCTATCCCGAATGAAGTATATTGAACGTTGGGCATTGATGAAAAATTCGGAAATAGAGAATATTAGCGAACATTCTATGGAAGTTGCCATGCTTACCCATGGTCTGGCTATAATTGGAAATGTCCGTCTGGGAAAGACATTAAATGTGGAACGTGCAGCTTTAATTGGATTGTTTCATGATTGTACGGAAATCATCACAGGAGATATGCCCACACCAATTAAATACTATAGTGAAGATATTACGAATGCATTTAAAGAGGTGGAAGAAAAAGCAGCAGCTAAGCTTTTAGATATGCTGCCACAAGATATGCAGGAATATTATGAAGGATTATTCTATAAAGAAGAAGAGGATGCCTATTTATGGCAATTAGAAAAGGCAGCAGATAAACTTTCAGCACTGATTAAATGTATCAAAGAAGAAAATGCTGGCAACCGTGAATTTGTGCTTGCTAAAAAAACATTAGAAGAAACATTGAAAAAAATGGAATTAACAGAGGTAGAGATATTTATGAAAGATTTTTTACCTTCATATTATAAGACTTTGGATGAATTGCATTGAAGAGGAGAGAAATTTTTATTTTACCACTAGTTTCTCTTTCGAAAATGTAGTAGAATAAGAATAGTTAGAATTAGTGTAACTATTCAGGTAGAAACACGCATTTACTGCGTGTTTCGTATGAAAAAGTAAATTTTACAATGTTTAAGCCTCTTTCGCCGAAGGCGAATTTTCATGGGCTTAAACGTAACTGTTCATGGTTTTGAACAGTTACGAATTAGTGTTTAATTGGTTAAATGGCATACAATAAGTATTTTATAAACCTGTTAGCATAGCTATGAAACAAGGACAAAATAATTACAGGTGACTATCTTTGTATCGGTTCAGGTACTGAGCAAATACTTAACTTTTATGACACAAGTACAAAATGAAAAATAGGAGGAAACATAGTTGAAGAAAGAAATGGTAATTGTTCTTGACTTTGGCGGACAGTACAACCAGCTAATTGCAAGACGAGTGAGAGAATGCAATGTATATTGTGAAGTACATCCTTATAATCTTGGTTTAGACAAAATCAAAGAAATGAATCCCAAAGGAATTATTTTTACGGGAGGACCAAATAGTGTGTATGGCGAAGATGCTGTGCGATGTGAAAAAGAAATTTTTGAGTTGGGAATACCAATTTTAGGTATATGTTATGGTTCCCAATTAATGTCTTATATGCTTGGTGGAAAAGTGACTACTGCACCAGTTAGTGAATATGGAAAAACAGAGGTGGAGGTGGACATTAGTTCCAAATTATTTAAGAATATATCGAAGAAAACCATTTGCTGGATGAACCATACAGATTATATTGAAACAGCACCAGAAGGATTTAAGGTAGTTGGTCATACCGCTGTTTGCCCGGTAGCAGCTATGGAATGCCCAGAGAAAAATTTATATGCTGTACAATTCCATCCAGAAGTTATGCATACACAAGAAGGCACAAAGATGTTATCCAATTTTGTGTATGATGTATGCCAATGTGCTGGGGACTGGAAGATGTCCTCTTTTGTAGAGACCACAATTAACGAAATTCGTGAAAAAGTTGGCAATGGTAAAGTCCTTTGCGCTTTATCCGGTGGTGTGGATTCCTCTGTTGCAGCAGTATTGATGTCTAAAGCCGTAGGAAAACAGCTTACTTGTGTTTTTGTAGACCAAGGGCTACTTCGTAAGGACGAAGGCGATGAAGTAGAAGCAGTATTCGGACCAAATGGTCATTATGATCTTAACTTTATTCGTGTAAATGCCCAAGAACGTTTCTATGAAAAATTAAAAGGTGTAGAAGAGCCAGAAAAGAAAAGAAAGATAATTGGTGAAGAATTTATTCGTGTATTTGAAGAAGAAGCAAAGAAAATTGGTGCAGTAGATTATCTGGTACAGGGAACTATTTATCCCGATGTTATTGAAAGTGGACTTGGTAAATCCGCAGTAATCAAATCCCATCACAATGTAGGAGGTTTACCTGACTGTGTAGATTTTCAGGAAATTATCGAACCACTTCGCTTACTCTTTAAGGACGAAGTCCGCAAAGCAGGTTTAGAATTAGGCATTCCAGAGTATTTGGTATACAGACAACCTTTCCCAGGACCAGGTTTAGGAATTCGAATTATAGGCGAGGTAAATGCAGAAAAAGTAAGAATTGTACAGGAAGCAGATGCCATCTACCGTGAAGAAATCGCAAAGGCAGGAATTGACAAAGATTTAGGTCAATACTTTGCAGCACTTACTAATATGCGTTCTGTAGGTGTAATGGGAGATGAAAGAACATATGATTATGCTGTAGCCTTGCGTGCAGTTACAACTTCTGACTTTATGACAGCTGAGTGTGCAGAAATACCATACGAAGTGCTGTTGAAGGTGACAAGCCGTATTATTAATGAAGTAAAAGGAGTTAACCGGGTTGTGTACGATTTGACTAGTAAGCCACCAGGAACGATTGAGTTTGAATAATGGACATTTGGCTCTGAAATCTTTATTTTATAAGGGTTTCAGAGCTTTATCTTTGCTCTGTGAGATTGAAATGAGATTGGACTTTTAGGTACTGTCCATATATTCCACAAGAACAAATTTGATTGAAATTCTTGTCGAATTGTGGTAATATTTCTTTGGGACTACCAAGATGGTAGGCGGTTAGCCCTCTCTGGAGGGACTGTTGTAATGCTACAATATCACTTTCGCTTTCTGCCCTAAAAAAATGCAAAGTGTTTTTCACTAATTGAAAAGCAGTATAAGGCAATTATAGCAGAAGGGAAGCAGAAAGCAAAAGGAATCATAAAAAAATAAAATGAAAGAGAACAGACCTTTGAAAGATTGAGTATTATCATCAGTCTTTGGGAGGTCTGTTTTTTTACTATGAAGTAGCGGATTTTTTGTAGGTGTGTTAAAAAAATTTTTTCTTATAGAGTGTCAAATCTAGTAACTATGTGGTGTTGCAGATGTTTTAGTGGAGC
>JAAVHR010000062.1 GCA_014799595.1 Clostridiales bacterium
GAGGGCTGACCTGTTACGGAATTGGGCAAGCTTCGCATGTAAATTGCCCAATTCCAATCCTGTTTTAGTCTTTTTTACGGTCTGCACAGCGGAGTGTGCAGACCTACCTGAACTGTTACTGCTCACATTTTGCATGTCTGAATTATTACTCAAATTTCTTTTGCATGGATTTTTATTCTTTGAATACAATTTATTAACCTCAATTATATTACACGGAGGATTCACATGATAAAATCCACCTTAATCAAAGGAACTTTCATCCTTACTCTTGCCGGCTTTTTAACCAGAATATTAGGTTTTTTTTATAAAATTTATCTTTCTAATATCCTTGGTTCCGAAAATCTAGGAATTTACCAGCTAATTTTCCCAATTTATGGTCTCTTCTTTACTTTTTATGCTGGTGGTATTCAGACTGCTATTTCAAAACTTGTAGCAGAACATCCGAATAAAAAAATATTAACAAAAGGTGTGTTTCTGTCCCTGCTCCTTGCTTTCTTATGCTCTGCACTGTTGTACACAAACTCTGAATTTTTTGCTAATGTTATAATTAAAGAACCTAGATGTGAAAATTCCCTTAAACTTTTAGCTCTCGTATTTCCTTTTTGTTCCATCACATCCTGTATCAACGGCTTTTATTATGGTCTAAAAAAAACCAGTGTTCCTGCTGTTACACAATTATTAGAACAAATTGGAAGAATTGCCTTTAGTTATCTTATAATATTGCTCTATCTGCCAAATGCACATAATCTTTCCTGTGAATTTGCTGTTCTTGCTATGGTAATTGGAGAAGCCATTTCTGCTTTATACAACTTATGTTCTCTTCTATTTTATAAAATAGACACAAAACAAAATTCTGACAACCAGAAACACTTATATAAAAAGATATTATTATTTGCACTCCCTCTTACCGCAACTCATCTTATTGTAAGTATTCTGCATAGCGTGGAATCCATATTAATTCCAAATATGTTAAAACTATCAGGATTGACTACCAAGGAATCTCTTTGTATTTATGGGGTATTGACAGGCATGTCTATGTCTTTACTTATGTTTCCTTCTACTATTACTAACTCTTTGTCTGTGTTATTGCTTCCCTCCATATCCGAAGCAAAAGCATCAAAACAAAGTAGCTATATTAAAAGCATAACCGAAAATACTATAAAATATAGCTTGTTAATTGGTTTATTTTGTACATTTGTTTTTTTATTATTTGGTAATGAACTGGGCTATTTATTTTTCCATAATGAATTATCAGGAACCTTTCTTAGAAACCTTTCCTGGCTTTGCCCTCTTTTATATCTTGGTACTACACTATCAAGTATATTAAATGGTGTCGGACGTATCTCTACTACTTTTATTACTACTGTTGTTAGTTTGTTTCTGCGGGTTCTTTTACTGGTAATTCTCATCCCATCCAAAGGAATTGTCGGATATTTTATTGCACTCTTAGTCAGTCAATTTGTATCAACTTTACTAAACCTTTATTACGTAAAAAAAATCCTGTATTTTTCCTTTGATAGCTACAATTGGCTGGTAAAACCTATTTTCTTCTTAGTATTTTGGGGATTTTTTATTTTAAAGATTTGGCAATTTTTTCACACCCAGATTGCTTTTTCTTCTATTTTCCTTCTAGGAATATGCTGCACCCTTTATGGTTGCCTTTATGGAATATCATTAAAATTACAAAAAATATTGTAACTTTTCCTAACAGTTCAAGCACGTCTACACATGTTCATGGTTCTGAACAGTTACGAAAGTGTATAACAAAAACAGAATTGGGCATTATAAAAGTGAGTATTCATCCTTTTTGAATACTCACTTTTCTGCAATACTACTCTTCTTTTCCTTCATGATAAAAACAGAATCCATTCTTACCATTTTTCTTTACTTCATACAATGCCTTATCTGACTTGTCAAGCAGTTCTTCATAATCCCCACCATCCATTGGATAAATAGAAATGCCTATACTGGCAGATACAGTAACATCAACGCCATCCTGACTGTGGGTTTTTAAAAATGCTTTTCCTATGCTTTTTGCTTTATTTACAATATCCTCTCTGGAAGTTACATTGCTCATAAAAACAACGAATTCATCTCCTCCAATTCGTCCAATGATATCATCTCCACGGAACATATTCTTGAGATGTTCCACACCTTCTTTTAACACCTCATCACCTTTTAGATGTCCAAAAGTATCATTAATCTTTTTAAAATTGTCCATGTCTACAATTAACAATGCATGCTTATCCTGCTTTCTGCTATTTTGTATACATGCATTAATCCGCTCTCTGGTTGCTACTTTATTGTAGATTCGTGTCATCGCATCCATCTCAGCTTTAAACTGTAATTTCTCAACTTCTCTTTTTTGCATATCAATGTTGGAAAGTTTACCGACAATCTTTAAAGGCTCATTTGTAGCATTATAAATTGTCTGACCACAAACATAACACCACACATAATCTCCAGATAAACGTTTCATACGAAACTCAACTTCTAGCTTTTGCTTTTCGCCTCCTAACAATTTACAGAAATTTTCAAAAGCAACTGCATCATCTTTATGTATGAATTGTGCTTCTTCTTTTAGTTCTGCAAATCGTTCCATATTTCCTTTTCTTCCAAAATTCTCTAGAAACTTATCAGAAAAATTCATAGTATCAGAAAAAATATCATACTCAAATAAAATATCATTAGAAATTTCTGCTAAAATCCGATATTTCTCCTCTTGGATTCTGGCATTTTGTAAAATCTTTTCCTGTTTTTTCATCTTTCTTCGTAAACCAATAAATATGGTAATCAGCACAATAATTAATGCAATTCCACCAACCGTTATGGTTACATCCTGATACCTTTCCAACAAATCCAGAAAGTCTAAACTTTGGTTCTTCTCAAAACGAAGCATTACTATCCCTCCTCCTAGCAAATACGTCATTATATCATTTTTCCAAATCCCCTTTAACTCCTATATAATTCTTTCGTAACTGTTCAGAAACATGAACAGTTACCATTCTTGTAACACTTCAGCCGGAGGCTGAACTGTTACACATTCTTTCTTAGTTAATTATAAAAAACAAGCTTTATATATATGAACCCTTTATCACAAATTATAAGGTGTAACCTGATACACAAAATAATTGAGCCAGTTGGTATATATAGCATTTGCATGAGCACGCCAAGTTAAAATAGGTTTATTCTCCGGATTGTCTTCTGGATAATAATTTTTTGGCATTGCAATATCTAAGCCTTTTCTCCTATCTCTTTTATACTCTTCATCCAACGTAACTCTGTCATATTCCGGATGCCCCAATATAAATATTTGCTTTCCTGTTTTTTCCATTACAAGAAATGCTCCCACTTCTTCTGATTCAGCAAGCACCACCAAATCCCTCTGCTGACGGATGAGTTCTATAGGCACCTCTGTATATCTGGAATGAGGTGCAAGAAAACAATCATCAAATCCCCGGACTAAGGGATTCTTTCTATTGTTCACTTTATGATTGAATATTCCAAATACTTTATTATCTAAAATCTTCTTCTGAATTCCATAATGATAATACAACCCCGCCTGTGCTCCCCAACATATATGCATAGTCGAAGTAATATTATGCTTAGACCATTCCATAATCTTTGTTAATTCATCCCAATAAGTTACTTCCTCAAACTCCATAAGTTCCACTGGTGCTCCAGTAATCATCAATCCATCAAATTTCTTATCTTTTATCTCTTCATAAGTCAGATAAAACTTGTCCAGATGACTTGCCGCCGTATTCTTCCCCACATAACTGGCAGTTGTCAAAAATGTTACATCAACCTGCAAAGGTGTATTTGATAAACTCCTCAATAATTGAACCTCTGTCGCTTCTTTTAGTGGCATTAAATTCAATATTGCTATTTCTAATGGCCGGATATCCTGTTGAATTGCACGTTTCTCGTCCATAGTAAAAATATTCTCGTTCTCTAACACTTTCCTTGCTGGCAAATTACTCTGTACCTTAATAGGCATTTTACTCACCACTCTTTTGCAATTGATATTAAGATATAGCCGCTCTCTAAAAAATTTATATGCACTGGTGTGCAATCTTTGTCAATTGACCTGTTAAACATGATTAAGTCTGTTTTTCTATATATTCATTCTTTTTAGGTAGAACCTTCCACTCTGCTGCAAGGTTCGTAAAGCACCAAGTGCTGCTTTTGCACTTGTGTGCATCCTCGTTTACGAAACACTCATGCGAATATATTTATGGTGATGCCGCATTCCACAAGGCATGGGTGTTTTGTAAGTGTTCCATAAAGACTTAGTCATGCTTAAAACTCCAAATAATCTCAATCCATTATATAAAATATACCATGTTAGATTGGAAAAATCAACCGAACATATTTAAAAATTCTTGTTCTGTAATAATAGAGATTCCAAGTTCCTTTGCCTTTTTGTTTTTTGTAGAATTTGATAAATTGTCATTATTTATCAAATAATTTGTCTTAGAAGTAACAGAACCAGTTACCTTACCACCTCTTGCTTCAATATGTTCCTTTAATTCTTTTCGATTTGCAAACTGCTCCACAGAACCAGTTATCACAAACTGCAAACTTTCCATAGATTGTTCGCCCACCTCTTCTGTGTCAATCTGAAATTCTATTTCTTTACGCAAATCTTCTATCATTTTCTTTTTTTCTTCATCCTGCATAAACTTCTGAAATGCTTTTGCAATAACTGGTCCAATTCTATCTATTTCTACAAGGGTATCATAATCTGCTTTCATAATAGCATCTAAATCATTGTGGTATGCCTTACAAATTAATTTTGCATTAGATAATCCCACATTTGCAATTCCAAGACTATATATAAACTGCGGCAAATTTACCTTCCTTGCTTTTTCAATAGATGCCAACATCTTCTCAAAAGACCTTTCCCCAAAACCTTCCATAGAAATAATCTCTTCCCTGTATCGGTCAAGATGAAACAAATCTGCTAAGCTCCGAATAAAACCTCTTCCAACCATTTTTTCGATTGTTGCTTCAGATAAGCCTTCCATGTTCATAGCATCCCTACTCATAAAATGCACAAATGATTTAATTTGCTTGGCAGAACATTGTGGATTGTCACACATAAGCACTTTTACATCATTTTCCTGCTTTATTATTGTTTTTTCATTACAAACTGGACAGTTTGAGGGATATTTTATATTTCCACTTCTTGTCAGATTTTCTGCAATCTGTGGAATAATCATATTCGCCTTATAAATAGTTATGGTATCTCCAATTCCAAGTTCCATTCCTTCCATAATGCTTATGTTGTGCAGACTGGCTCTGCTCACTGTAGTCCCTTCTAATTCTACTGGTTCAAAAATTGCAACCGGATTAATCAAACCAGTTCTGGAAGCACTCCATTCTATCTCAAGCAATTTTGTTTCCGCTGTTTCGTCCTGCCACTTAAATGCAATAGAGTCTCTTGGAAACTTAGAAGTGGTTCCCAAACTTTGACCGTATGCAATATCATCTAATATTAATACCAGTCCATCCGACGGAAAATCATTCTTTTCAATTTGCTGGTTAAACCAAGTGACAATTTCTGCTATATTATCCCGATTTACTTTTTTTCTTTCCACCACATCAAATCCCTGTTCTTCCAGCCATAGCATTTGCTGTTCTCTGGAGTTTTTAAAATCTGGTATCACCTCTCCTTGACAACTAACTAGAGAAAAGGCAAAGAAATGTACATTTCTTTGGGCAGTAATTTTATTATTCAACTGTCTTACCGATCCACTACATAGATTTCTTGGATTCTTATATTTTGCTTCTGCGTCTAAAATTTCCTCATTAATTCTTTCAAATTCTGAATAAGTGATGACCGCTTCTCCCCGAAGAACCAACTCACCCATATAGGGAATTTCCAGAGGTATATTACAAAAAACCTTCGCATTATTGGTAATTACTTCCCCAACTTCCCCATTCCCTCTGGTAACTGCTTTTGCCAGTTTGCCTTGTGTATAAGTTAATACAATAGTTAAACCATCCAACTTCCAGGAAAGCACACCTTCCTTTGCTCCTAACCATTCCTGTAGTTCAGTTACTTCTTTGGTTTTATCCAGAGACAACATTCTGGTGGCATGTGCCTCTTTGGGAAGTTCACTTAACACCTCATATCCAACCTTTTGTGTAGGACTATTGGAAAGGGTAATCCCTGTCTTTTTCTCCAATTCTACCAATTCATCATATAATTTATCATACTCAAAGTTACTCATAATTTCACTAGCATCTTGATAATAAGCCTTAGATGCCTGATTTAACGTTTTTGCAAGTTCTTTCATTCTATACATTACTTCTTGATTTTCTTTATTCATTTTACTTCTCCATTTCTCATTTAATATCTGGATAAGGAAAAAACGTTATAATATTGCCACATGCCCAATATTACTAACGTTTCTCCAATAATTCTAAAAGTTCTTTAAATTCTGTCCCTACAATCTTCCGATAAGTTCCTGTTTTTAACCTTCCCAGACGAATATTCATAACCCTTACCCTTTGTAAGTCTACCACACGATAATCAAAATATTCACACATACGCCGAATCTGTCTATTTAATCCTTGTGTTAATATAATTCGAAAAGTCCGTGTCCCTATTGCCTCAATTTCACAAGGTCTGGTTATTACATCAAGAATTGGGACACCTTTTCCCATAGCACGGATAAATTCTGGTGTAAGTTTTTTATTAACGGTTACAATATATTCTTTTTCATGATAATTGCTTCCACGTAAAATCTTGTCTACCAATTCTCCTTGATTTGTCAAAAGAATCAAGCCTTCTGAGTCCTTATCCAACCTTCCAACCGGATAAATCCGTGTTTTGTAATTTAAATAATCAACAATGTTATCTTTATCCTTCTTACTGGTGGTACATACAATTCCTTTTGGTTTATTAAATGCCAGCAAAACTTTCTCTTCTTCTTTCTTAATAGGCTTTCCATCCACCAAAACGGATTGGTTTCTACTAATTTTCTGTCCCATCACAGCCACAATTCCATCTACAGAAACTCTGCCTGCTTCTATCCAACGGTCTGCTTCCCTTCTTGAACATACCCCCACATCACTAAGATACTTGTTCAAACGCATCTCCTGACACATATTTTCCACCTTTCTATTCTCTTACTGCTTCTGTATTCTCTAATGGTTCGTCTGTTTCCATTGGCTGTTCTGATGTGCTGGTTGCCCCAGTTGTTTGCTGAGGTTCCGTTGTAACACTGCCTTCTCCCTGATTCTTTTCATCAGAAGGATTATTATCTACCTCGTCACTTCCGCCATTTAAATTAGCATAGATACTTCTCAGCTTTTCATCTTTACTAATAGCCTCTTCTAATTTATAATTCACAGTATCTATCATTTTCTGGACTTTTTCACTCTTCTCTGATTCCTCCATAAGGCTTCTAACTTCTTGTGGAATCAATCCAAAATCCAATTTTAAACTTCCATCTGAATTGGTAATCACATAAACTCTGTCAAGTCCAGGTGCTGGAGTATCTGCACCTGAAAATAAAATTTCATAGTAAATATAGACAATATAATTTCCTGGGTTCTTAGTCTCTACTATATAGCATTCCACATCCTTATATTCACTAATTAACAAACGAAGTTTCGTTAATTCATCCATATCTACATCGTTAATATCTGTAACTATTTCTTTCAGTTTCTCCTCATCACCAGTCACACGGCAATTTAAATAGGATTTAATTAAACTATTCAAAGCTTCTTCATTACTTGCTTCCAGTTCTCCTTCTTTTTCTTCTACACCTGCCTCATTGATTAAATTTACATCATTATTTGTTTGTGCAAGTTTATTGTCATTTGTTTTTTCCTGTTTTGTATTTTCTTTTCTGCCACTTCCTGGTGATATTAAAGATATAGTTACCATACCAATACACATGGTACACATAGTAATTGCTATTATCATCTTCTTGTATTTAAACTTCATTGGTATTCTCCTTATTCATTATTGTATCCTGACTGAATGTTACATTTTAACGAAGAAAAGGCTACTATATAGTTATCACACATATTATAGTAACCTTCCTTAATTCATAATAATGCACCTGAAGGGACTCGAACCCCCGACACATGGCTTCGGAAGCCACTGCTCTATCCACTGAGCTACAAGTGCCTATTGGTATTAAACAACCATTTTATTACTACTCTCCAAACTGCATTTATAATTATAACACAATTATATATTTTGTAAAGCATAAAATCCAAAAAGGCACAGAAATCGTGTAACAATTCAGCCGGGGGCTGACCTGTTACGGAATTGGGCAAGCTCCGCATTATAAATTGCCCAATTCCAATCCTGTTTTAGTTTTTTTTACGGTCTTTAAAGCGGAGTGTGCAAGACCTACCTGAACTGTTACGAAATCGTTACAGTTTAGCGGTCAACCGCCAAACTGTAACTCTCATAATAAAAAACCATTTAGCAAACTCTTGATTATTCTGCGATATGTGACAAAGTTATATTCTGAAAATAATGATGCATAATATCTTTATAATCATATCCTTCTTTTGCCATCTGGTTTGCTCCATTCTGGCTCATGCCCACTCCATGTCCATATCCCGCTCCGTATACAGTAAAGCATACATTACCTTTACTATCTTTTTCATTTGCTACATAGAAGAAACTACTTGGTAATATACTCATTTTAGATACAATACTACCATTTTGTTTTTCTAGTTTACTAGACACCGGAGCTAACATATAACGAATATATGTCGCATTCAAAACCTTAACAGTAGCCTTACTTCCAGTAATCAAGATTCCCTTTGCCATTCCACTTTTTGCTCTTTCACAAATGCTAATTTTTTTCAAAGAACCGATATTCGTTATCTTTACACCTTTATATGTTCCATTGCTTTGTTTCACTAAAACAGATTTTGAACCATTGGACGAGTATGCAGACAATTTACTATTTATTTGTTTTTGTAGATTAGTTTTGCTAATTGTGGTCTGCCAGCGATACCATTCAGAATTACTATCAAAAGTTACCAGATTCTTATCTGCCCAAAAGTTTTTAAATGCACTTTCTGTAGATAGATTTTTCTCTTTACCATCTTTATTTTGTATTTTTCTCTGATAATATTTTTCTTCTGTGGAACCTCCCCATACTTCTTCTGGCGTTGCACTCTGTCCTGATGAAGTTGAATAATAATAGGTATTAATAATTTCATTTTCAGATTTTAACACCTGATTAATGGTTTCCTTTACTGCAGTTTGGGTAGACGCTGTCTCAGCCAAATTATTATATACCTGAAAACCTGTACTATCATCCAAATCTGCATTATAAGCTTTATACTGGGCACTTTCCAAATGACTATATGCAAAACTTCTTGCAGTAACCGCCTGTGCTTTTAATGCCTCTTTTGAAAAACTACTAGACATTTCACTGCTAACCACACTATATAAATACTGTTCCAACTGTAATTGATTGATTAAAGTCATACCTTTTCCTTTTACCACATTTACTTCTATCTTTCCACGATAGGATGGTTTCCCCTGACTTCTGCTAATGGAAGTAATTTGAATTTTGCCGCTATCCTTTGCAGCAATTGTTAATTTTGTTCCCTTACCAAACAGACTGCTATTTGGTTTTATGGTAACTTTTTGTTTTGCATTATAAGTCTTTGTTTCTTTTCCATTAGAAATCGTAAATTTTTTTGTGGAGGTTACAGTTATAGTGGAATGAAAAATACTTCCATATCCTGTAGTTTTTAACAAAACCCGTATTTGTCTTTTTTGTACCTTAACCGTACAAGTATACGTATTTCCTCCAACTTTTGCAAAAATCCTGGTAGTTCCTGCTTCCATGCCCCGAACAACGCCATCAGCATCAACTGTTGCTATTTCTTGATTCTCACTGCTCCAAAAAACTTTTTCTTTTGTCCCTTTTATCTTTAATGTTTTCTGAATGCCTACCTGAATGGTCATACTTGTTTTACTAATAGAAAGATTTTCAGCTGCCTCTGCTGTTATAGGCACCTGCAATGCTCCAACTCCTATCCAAATACAAATAATAATACAAAGTACAGAAATAAACTTGTTATTTTTTTCTTCATGTATCCTCACAAAATTCCTCCTTCTCTACCGTTACAGTCCAGTCATACACAAAAATCATTGCTATTTGTTAGACTTTTCTTAAGATACCTTAATTTTATGCCAAAATTATGACAAAATAATTTTAAACGTAACTATTCAGAACCATGAACAGTTACTTTTAATCTTCAAAACGGACAGATATGGAATTTGCATGTGCAGTCAGCCTCTCTGCTGTAGCAAACTTTACAATATCTTTGTAAACCGGCTCTAATGCCCCTCTGGAATAAGAAATAATACTGGATTTCTTAACAAAATCATCTACACTAAGAGGTGAGAAAAATTTTGCTGTCCCATTCGTTGGTAAAACATGGTTTGGACCTGCAAAATAATCTCCCAAAGGTTCACTGGAATATTCTCCAAGGAATATAGCTCCTGCATTCTTTACCTTTGTCATTGTGTTAAATGGATCTTTTGTTACAATTTCTAAATGTTCGGAAGCAATTTCATTTACTGCCTCTATTGCATCCTCCATATTATCTGCTAACAAAATATATCCATAAGTATCCAGAGATTTTTGAATAATCTCTTTTCTGGAAAGCTTTTCTACAAATTTATCTACTTCTTCGGATACTTTATCTGCTAAATCTTCACTAGTAGTTACCAAAATCGCAGAAGCCATCTCATCATGTTCTGCCTGTGATAGCAAATCCGCTGCTACAAATCTTGGGTTTGCTGTTTCATCTGCAAGTACCAGAATTTCACTAGGGCCTGCAATAGAATCAATACTTACATGTCCATATACTGCCTTTTTTGCTAATGCAACAAAAATATTTCCAGGTCCGGTAATTTTATCCACCTTTGGAATACTTTCCGTTCCATACGCCATCGCTGCAATTGCCTGGGCACCTCCAACCTTATAAATATCAGTCACACCTGCTTCTTTTGCAGCTACTAAAGTAGTTGGGGTCACTTTCCCCTCAGCATCCGGTGGTGTACACATAATAATCCGTTCTACACCTGCAACTTTTGCTGGAATTACATTCATAAGCACACTAGAGGGATATGCCGCTTTCCCACCAGGAACATATAAACCAACAATGCTAATTGGTGTTATCTTTTGTCCCAATATAGTTCCTTGTGGTGTACTGTCAAACCAGCTATACTGTTTTTGTTTTTCGTGATATTCTCTGATATTTACAATAGATTTCCGGATAACCTCTACCAAAGAAGATTCCACTTTTGTATATGCTTCCTCTATTTCCGCATCTGTTACCAAAATATTATCTGCATCAATATCTGCTTTATCAAACTGTTTGGTATAGGCAAATACTGCTTCGTCCTTTTTCATACGCACATTTTCCAAAATAGCATTCACTGTACTTTCATATTCCCCATAACTATTTGGACTTCTTTTTAATAAATCTTCTAAAATATTCTGTTTTGCTTCTTTTGTCAGCTTTATCTTTCTCATTATAAAATCCTCCACCTATATTTATAAAACCATTATAACTGTTCAGAACCATGAACAGTTACGTTCTAAGCCCATGAAAATTCGCCTTTGGCGAAGGGGCTTAGAACAATCAAAATTTAATTTTTCTTACGAAACACGCAGTAAATGCATGTTTCTACCTGAATAGTTACAAAACTCCCATGCCTTGCACAATTAGGCATCACCATAAATATATTCCGCATGGGAGTTTCGTAAACGAAGATGCACACAAGTGCAAAAGCAGCACTTGGCACTTATACGAACCTTGCAGCAGAGTGCAAGGTTCTACCTAAAGATAGTGAATATATAGAAACCATTATACATTATCCTCAACCGTTCACACTTAGCTCTTTTGTGATTCATCCATTTTTGCAAGCTCTCTCTTTAAATCATTAATAATTTTTAGAATTCTTTCCTGTTCCATCTTCATACTTACTTCATTGACCACCATTCTTGCTGACAATGGACAGATTTCCTCTAAAACCTCTAAGCCATTCTCCTTTAAGGTAGAGCCAGTCTCTACAATATCCACAATTACCTCAGACAAACCAACAATTGGTGCAAGCTCTATAGAACCATTTAATTTTACAATTTCAACTGTCTGGTGTTTTTTATGATAGAAATAATCCTTTGCAATATTAGGATATTTTGTTGCTACACGAATCACTTCTCCACTATTCAATAACTTTTTGGCACTGGCTGGTCCTGCCACACACATACGGCACTTTGCAAGTCCAAGGTCAATAACCTCATACATTTTTCTGCCTTCCTCTAAAATGGTATCTTTTCCCACCACACCAAAATCAGCTGCACCATACTCCACATAAGTAGGTACATCAGAAGCCTTTGATAAGAAAAATTTTAATTTTAATTCTTCATTTACAAATATCAACTTTCTGGTATTAGGATCCTTCATCTCTTCACAGGTTATCCCTATTTTTTCCAAAATTCCCAAAGTCTTCTTTGCCAACCGGCCTTTTGCAAGGGCAAATGTTATATATCTCATATTTTGCACCAAGTCTATCCATCACCATTATTTCTGTATTAGATAGACACAAACACAAAGGATGAAAGATATGTGTTTGCATATTTTCCCTTTCCTCTATTTTTCTTTCATCCGTAACTGTCCAGAACCATCAACAGTTAAGAAAATCTCTTATGGAAGCACTCTTCCATTCTTTTGCTTCTGCATTATACACCATTACTTTTTCTTCATCATCTATAAAAATAATTTTCGTTGCACCTTTTCTCTCTGCATATCTTTCATATTCACTTAACTCTCTGCGTGAAGATTTACGAACCAGCTCTACCTTATTTTGCTGTTTTCGGTAATGATTCGCCAGATCAATTGCAGACTTTCTGCAATCTCCCTTATAAAGAATTAACAATGGCATATCTCCCACAAAGGTATCTATTTTTTGTCTGGATAAAGCAAGCATCACCTGATCAATTTCAATGGCAAGACCAATCGCTGGTGCCTTTTTTCCATATTGTTCAATTAAATTTCCATATCTGCCGCCTTTCGCAACAGGCTCTCCAGTGCCGTATGTATATGCTTTATAAATAATTCCTGTATAATAGTTATATTCACTTAACATCCCCAAATCAAATGTCACATAGCTATGTAAACCATAAGTTTTTAAAATAGAATATAATTTTTCCAAACGTGAAATAGCATGAAGTGCCTTTTCATTCTTGGTAAGGCTCTTTGCATAATTCAGGTTCTCCAAATTACCAAACATAGAAGGCAATTCTAAAAATAATTTTTTCAAATCCGGAGAAAGATTTTTCCGCTCCATCATCTCTTCTACACCAAAAAGATTCTTACTAATAATAAGATTGCGAAGTTCTTCTTTTTCTATCTCATCAAAGTTTCCTTCTTCTACAATGCCATGAAAGAAATCTGCATGACCTACTTCTACCTGTAGCTCTTTGATTCCGCTTTCTAGTAAACATTCTATAGTAACGGCAATCATCTCTGCATCTGCATCTGAGGTATCATCATTAATTAATTCTGCACCAATCTGTGTGGTTTCTTTTAGTTTTCCCTGATAACTGCTATTGTTAATAAAAGTGTTACCAGAATAACAGAGGCGGATTGGCAAATCTTCCTCTTGGTAATATTTTGCCACACTTCTTGCCACAGAAGGTGTAATATCCGGGCGAAGTGCCAGCATATTCCCCTCTCTGTCAAAAAAACGATACATATTCTTAGATGCTACTGTTCCTCTTTTTTCACTAAATATATCAAAAAATTCAAAGGTTGGTGTCTGAATATCCTGAAAGCCGTACAATTTTAAAACATGATGCATAGTCTCCTGTACCTTAATCTTTCTTGCACATTCCTCTCCATAAATATCTCTTACACCTTCTGGGGTATGCAAAAGCTCACGCCCTTCATTCTGCGTTGAAAATTTATAATCTGCTTTACTCATGTTTTCCTCCTTTTAATCATTACAGCTTCTTTTATTCACTTTATCACTTTACTACAATAAAGTAAATATGTTATTAGGCAACCATTCCTAATATACGGTATTTTCTTTATACTGTCAAGTGTTACTTTCACATTTACAGGACAAACGCATGAATGAACAATTTGTAAACAAATCACTTCTGTGAGCGTTTTTTTGCATGTCATCTTGGTTTTATCAGTTTTGTCTTTCAAAAACGCCTCAGAAAACATTCAATTTGATATTTGTTTACATAATGTTCACAGTTTATTTACTCATGCGTTTGTCCTGTCACATTTAAAACAGTTGCATGAAGAATACAAAAAATGTAACTGTTCAGAACCATGAACAAGTACCAAAATATAATATTTATCCCGGATTATTCACGATTTTAAGCATGAACTAAGTCTTTTGTAAGCTAAAATAAGTGGTAACATTTAGCTATGCTTAATAGGTCAGTTGACAATAATTGCAGACTACTGACAGGCAGCTCCTAACTACGATAGCAGCGGTCTGCAATATAGGTGTGAATAGTTGAGATTGGTATTATACTATACATTATCTATCTGCCAGTCTATCCCTTCCAATCCATGCTCTTGTAAAAAGTTATTTGTCTTGCTAAAATGTTTACAGCCAAAAAATCCTCGAAATGCAGACAGTGGGCTTGGATGTGGTGCTTCTAAAATCAAATGTTTTGGATTGTCCAGCATTTTTTTCTTTGCTTGTGCCGGTTTTCCCCATAATAGGAATACAATAGGTCTATCTTCTTTATTTACTGCTTGAATTACTGCATCCGTAAATTTTTCCCATCCTTTTCCCTGATGGGAACCAGCCTGATGTGCCCGTACAGTAAGTACTGTATTTAACATAAGTACTCCTTGCTTTGCCCACTTTTCCAGATAACCATTATTAGGAATATCACATCCTAAGTCATCATGCAGTTCTTGATATATATTCACAAGAGAAGGAGGAACATCCACTTCCGGTTTCACAGAAAAACATAACCCATGTGCCTGGTTCACATTATGGTAAGGATCCTGTCCAATAATCACCACTTTCACCTGACTAAGAGGTGTAAAATGGAATGCATTGAAAATATCCTCTGATTTTGGATAAACTACACATTTTGAATATTCCTCTTTCACAAATTGATACAATTCTTTGTAATAATCTTTTTTAAATTCTTCACCAACAGCTTCTAACCAATCATTTGTAATCGCACTCATATTATTCTCCTTATCCTTATATGTATATTTAGGTAATTGCGAAACTCTCATTAACTTAAATTATTTTGTGCAGATTTACATATCATAAGCAAGGTGCTTTCGAGACCGTCGGTACTTAGGTGCTGTTTTTTAGCACCTTATGTACCGT
>JAAVHR010000063.1 GCA_014799595.1 Clostridiales bacterium
AAGTACCAGTCAGATTTGGCAGAAACTACCAAGAATAAGGAATATGTGTCTTATGAATCTCACAATCCTTATGACAGAGCAAGACAAACTATAGATGAAAGTCTTTTAGTTGGTATGAATTTGGATGTAAAAGCATAAAAACTAACAAAGGCTGCCGCAAGAATAATTCATAATGCGACAGCCTTTTTTCTATCTAGTTTGCTCCCACTTTTTTTAATAGCAGTAATTTATCCCCTTTTTTTATTTTCGACTCTTCCACCTGATTCAGATTTTCAATTTCCTCAATAGTGGTATGGAACTGCTTTGCAATATCCCACAAGGATTCTCCCTGTTGCACCTGATAACCAACCAGACTTGGAATTTCTTCTAATTTACCAGATGGCAAATCTATTATTTTTGCTTCCTGTATCATGTTATTTTCCCGATTCTCAAACACAAAAACTTCTATTCCAAGATTTGCTTTCACTTCCAGCGAATCTCTTCCAAGAAGCATTGTTGCCATCTGCTCCAATTGTGGTAATAATAAATACTCCATATTTGTTGGATTACCTTCCATTTCTATTGTATGAGAAAATGGAATACTGGCTTTTAGTTCACCCATTGGCAACTGGTCATCTTCCCCAATATAAAGTATGGATGCCTCCACACTTCCCTCTATATAAATTCCATCATCTTTCCATTCCTGTTCTTCTATCTGTATTTGTCCCCGGCTATGACATATTTGTAAAATACGATGCTTCGTCCCATCAATTGGAATTTGTTGGGTTAAACGCTTTTGCACAGCATTCTTAGATACTAAATTACGATACTTTACTTGATTCATATCCAACTGTAAGTCTTTTCCCAAGGAATAGGCATCCTCCAAATACCGAACCTCTTCCTGTTTATATACCTTTACATCCAGGTTACAAGATAGTTCCGTTTCTATAGTTCTCTCTTCCCCATCTTCATCCGGCTTTATTTGTAAATCTCTGGAAACATTTCCTAGTTCTACTTGAAGAATCATATCTTCTGTACAGCCATTACACGCAATCGAGGTATGAAATGGCTGTTCCGCTTCAAAACATGTTAGCTGCTCCCTTTCTTCCGCACTTCGATACATCACAAATAATAAAAGTTCGCCTCTTACACTAATCTGGTCTTCCTGTAACCGCATTTCTAATCCCTGTAGCCGCAAGTTATAGTATAGTACCTCAAAAATATTAGGTTTTCCTGTAGACAGATGGAAGCTTTCCTTAATTCTTAATATGTCCTTCTTATCAATTGCTAATTCTGTTACTGGCATATTCCCATAACGACATGCTATAGAATCAGCTTCCTCAATGTCAGTTGCTATTTCTGTATCATATAATTCACTAACACTGCATTCCAGATAGATAAGGGACTTTACACTTATCTTTCTGGAATTAATAAGACTAATATTCAAATCTTCTATCCGGTATGATACCTTTACCTGGTCATCCATTTGCAGATGTTCCAGATTCACCATTTCATCAAAATCTATTTTTCCTTGAATATTATGTACTACCTGCTCTCCTTCATGACTAATATAAATCATTCCAAAAGAGAGAATTCCTTTTACCATACATTTTCCATTCAAAAGATTGTTTTCCGTAATTTCTATTGTTCCCTCAGATGTAATAATTTTCTCAATATCCGGTTTTGTATCTGGTACATTAAAATCATCTTCCAAAGTCACCTGCAGAGTTCCTTTTGCTTTTTGTCTGCTCATGTGTATATTTTTCTTCCTAATTTCCATAAAAAAACCTCCCGTCCTGCATATATAAAATAAGATGTATCCTTATTAAAAATATATGCAGAACGGAAGTTATTTATGCTGCTGGGAATATAAACTTTTCTAAAATATATGCGATACCATCTTCATCATTGGAAGGTGCTATACAATCTGCATGTTTCTTTACACCATCTTCACCATTTTCCATGGCAACACCTAATCCAGCATAACGTATCATAGATAGATCATTGTATCCATCTCCACAAGCGATTAAATTCTCGCTGGTCATATACAATTTCTTAAGAAGTCTATCTAGTGATTCCGCCTTATCTATATTCTGTGGCACCAATTCAAGGAAAAATGGCTGGGAACGATAAACATTAATACGGTTCCCCATTATTTGTTTTACTTTCTTTTCTACCTGCTCTAAATAAGAAGGTTCTGCTGTCATAAGACATTTATTGACTGGACTAGTTAATTCTGCAGTCAAATTCTCTACCTGTCTAAGGGGCATCCCTGTAATCCGGTACTCCTCATTCACATAAGGTTCCTTTGCATCTAGTGTGTAAATATAATCACCTTGGTAGGTCATAATATTAGTTTGAAATTCTTTTGTCAAATCCTCTAATTCTTTCACTATGCTTATTTCTAATGTTTTATTATACATAATTTCTTTTGTTTTACAATTGATAATTCTTCCACCATTAAATGCAAGAATATATCCTCCATATTCAGCTAATTCCAATTCTTCTGCTAATGGTACGATTCCCTGTGTTGGTCTTCCTGATGCCAATACAATTCTTCCACCTTGTTCCTGATATTCAAACAATGCTTCCTTTGTCCTTGGTGTAATTATTTTATCCGAATTAGTCAATGTTCCATCTAAATCCAGTGCAATTACTTTGTATTTCATCTAAAAGCCTCCTAGCTATCATCCTTGGTTTACAGCTTCCTAATCTCAATATATTTATTATAACTGAAAGCTTTTTATCTGTAAATCCCTTTCCTATTTTTCATCAAGATAAACAATTTCTTTGTCTATTTGTTCCATTTTTACAACAATATAGGGATAAGTTTCTGCACTGGTCTTCTCTTGCTCTTTTGGACCAATTAGTGTTGTACCAAAAGATATGGTATTTTCCGTCTCATACAATTGATCTACCGTAATACTATATCCCCCTCCAACTTGTTTTCCATATCCTATGCATAAGTATAAATATCCTGCATCTGCATAAGAAAGCCGGAAAGGCTCGCTTTTCTTTTCCTCCAATATTTCTGTTAGCTCTCTTGGTAACTCTTCTGGCTCTACCACTGTATAATCACAATCTTTTGTTTTTTCAGTCTGGTTAGTGGACATACTACAGCCGGACACATATACGGACATAACAAGAAGTATACAGCTAATAAGTAAAAAAATACTTTTTTTCTTCATAAACTTTCCTCTTCTCAAAATACCATCTATGTAATATATTATTGCTGGGCGAAGAAATATATGTCTCGAAACTGACTCATTTTTCATCTCATTACTCTCTTTTCTCTTAATCCTATTATACAAAGTCAAATGCCTTCTTTATTTTTATGTTTTGTTGTACCTGAACTGTTGCTAGTTATTATTACTGTTCACACCTATGGTGCTAACAGTAACTGAATCCAGCCTATTTATAATTCGCCTTCGGCGAAAGGCTGGATTCTTGGCTGTTCTAGGTTTTGGCACATAGCTTGACAGCAAGTGTCAAGTTTGTGAGTGAACAGCAACTAGTTATTACAACTTTATTAAATTTGTATTAAAATAAAGTTGACAAACTATTTTATATATGTTAATATAATATCAGAACAAAGGTTGTTCATAACCAGATACTCTTCCCCCTCTCGAGTGTTTGGTTGACATATATCCCGTAATTTATATATACTCTCCCCCCCTCAAGAAGCTGATTCGTAATCAGCTTCTTTTTTTATAACTATTTTACAATACCAATCCTGTTTTAGTCTTTTTTACGGTCTGCACAGCGGAGTGTGCAAATCTACCTAAACTGTTACGCCAAAACCTCAATTATTCATGACTTATATTATTTCACAACTTATATTGCAGACCGCTGCTATCGCAGCTAGGAGCCGCTTGGCAGCGTCACTTGTCTGCAATCATCGTCAATTGAGCTATTAAGCATGAATAATCTCGGCAAAATAATATACATACTTTGATAATGAGGCTATACTCAAAAAAGAATCAAAAGGATTGATCCTTTTGATTCTTTTTTGTTATAATACCATTTTCATATTCTCTTTCTTTGTTGCATCTTGCCAATGCTTTTCCATGAGATAAACTAGTTCTAATTCGCTTTGATATTTAATCATACTTCCTGTTCCAAGACAAATCATATGTCCCTGCAAACTTCCATGTTTTCTACTTGTAATATAAAGTATATATGTTACTTCTTCTTCATAAGATTTATCCATTTGCTCCTTAGTACGCAAAAGTCTTCCGCATTCTACATTTTTTTTTGAAGCTACTTTTTCCTTTAAGGTCCGGTTCTTATACATAGCATTAGGGAATCCTCTCTCTTCTGATATTTCATCTAATAGAAGCAACAATTCCACAACATCATGAAAAATATTATCTTCTTTATGATAAGGGGTATGCACTGTTCCCCAAAAAACATCTTTATCTATCTTTTCTATGCATATTCCAATGGCTGCTTTTCCATAAACATAATCCATCTCACTCATGCTCTTCACTTCTTTCTAGGTAAGCAATATTTACATTAGTTCTTCTTTCTTCTAAACATTTTCCACACCATTATCTTCTGGTCCTACCACATCTTGTATCATGTGCATCAGTTCTAATGCACTCCGAAAACATTGCGTTTCATTTTTATCTGCCCAAGTCACCACTCCTTGCCAGCTTTTATTTTGAGTTTGTAATATTTTTACAATAAATGTATTCGCCTTGCCACCTGTTTCTTCCATCCCTAAAACCGCCTCCTATCATATTCCTATCTTTCAGTGGATTTTTTTTGTTTTTTATTGTAAAATAGTAATAATCTAAAATTATTTAAGCATAGTAGTTCTTATATTGCCTTTCATAGATTATAAACTATACAGGTTACACTTATGTTACAGAATTATAAATTTAAAAAGATATCTATAAATACAAAGTTGTACAAAAGGAGGTCAATTCATGGAAAATGAAACGACTAATAAAATAAAAATATCTCTTTTAGGAAATTTTGAAATTCAAAATGGCAATGCCAAAATTGAAGAAACTATTAACCGTTCTAAAAAAATGTGGAACCTACTTGGATTTATTCTTACATACCGCCACAAACATATTTCGCAAGCAGAGTACATTGAAATGCTTTGGCCAGACGAAAACAGCAGCAACCCAACCAATGCTTTAAAAACTTTATTATCAAGACTAAGAACTTTATTGGAACCTGTAGCGATAAATAATGAAAATTTTATTTTATCTTCTCAAAGTTCATACCAATGGAACAACAATTTATCTTGTATTATTGATACAGAAGTATTTGAAGAATTAGTAAAAAAAGGCAACCATGAAGATTTTCCTGATGATGAACGTATTTCCTATTATATGGATGCCTTGAATTTATACAAAGGTGATTTTCTAACAAAACACTCCACAGAACTTTGGGTGATTCCAGTTGCCACATATTTTCACAATCTGTATCTTGATACAGCTAAATCTTTGTTAAAACTTTTACAACAGCAAAATGACTATGATAATATGGAATACTATTGCACAAAAGCTTTACAGATTGAGCGTTTTGACGAAACATTACATTCTATTCTTATTCGGACATTTTTAGGACAAGGAAATACCATTGCTGCTATGAACCATTACGAACGGACAACTGAGCTATTGTATCAAAACCTAGGAGTCAAACCTTCCAAGGAACTTCGTGCATTGTATATGGATATTATTCGTACACAGAAAACTTTGGAAACAGATTTGAACATAATTCAAAATGATTTAAAAGAAGTAGAATACAAACAAGGTCCTTTTGTCTGTGAATATTGTATTTTTCAAGAAACTTATCGGTTAATTGCACGACAAGCTGCCAGAGAAGGACGTTCTGTATATCTTTGTTTGATAACTATTTCTGACAGAAATGGCAATATTCCATCCCTAAATAAATTGGATGCTGCTATGAAACGACTATTAAATGCAATTAACCTGAGTCTTAGAAGAGGTGATGTGGTTTCCCAATATAGTGGTGCCCAATATGTCATTTTACTTCCTTCTATTACTTATGAAGACTCGAATATGGTTTTGGAACGTATTGTAAAACAATATTATCATAATAACCAGCGAAGTGTATTACACTTAAAGTATAAGCTGGAACAAATGCTTTTAATAAATGAATAATTTATTTTATCTAATACCTAATAAAAGAGACCCTTCCTGCCAGAAATCTAGCGGAAAGGTCTCTTCTATTATGGTATAGATAAATTATCTGTTCCTCTTCACTCTTTATGCTTTTCCTACAGAACCAAATAATTCCATTTTTTCTTTTACAGTAGCTTTGATTGCTTCTGTTCCAGGTGCTAATAACTTACGAGGGTCAAAACCTTTACCTTGCTGATCTTTACCTGCTTCAATGTACTCACGGGTTGCTGCAGCAAAAGATAACTGACATTCTGTGTTTACATTAATCTTTGCTACACCTAAAGAAATTGCTTTCTTAATCATGTCTGCAGGGATACCTGTACCACCATGTAATACTAATGGCATATCTCCTGTTTTCTGCTGAATTGCATCTAATGTTTCAAAGCTAAGTCCAGCCCAGTTTTCTGGATATTTACCATGAATATTACCGATACCTGCTGCAAGCATAGTTACTCCTAAATCAGCAACCTGTTTACATTCTTCTGGATCTGCACATTCACCTTGTCCAATTACACCATCTTCTTCTCCACCGATAGAACCAACTTCTGCTTCGATAGATAATCCTTTACTTTCACAGATTCCAACTAATTCTTTTGTTTTTGCAACATTTTCATCAATTGGATAATGAGAACCATCAAACATTACAGAAGAAAATCCAGCTTCGATACAAGCTTTAGCTCCTTCATAACTACCATGATCCAGGTGCAATGCTACTGGAACTGTAATGTTTAATTCTTCTAACATTCCATTTACCATTCCAACAACGGTCTTATATCCACACATATACTTCCCTGCACCTTCAGATACACCAAGGATTACTGGGGATTTTAATTCTTCTGCAGTTAAAAGAATTGCTTTTGTCCACTCTAAGTTATTAATGTTGAACTGTCCTACTGCATATTTTCCTGCTTTTGCTTTTGTAAGCATGTCTTTTGCTGATACTAATGCCATCTCTTATTCCTCCGTTTACTATTATTTTATTTGGCTGAAAACAGCCATTGGTTTTATGATGGTACAAGCCCATTACAAAACACTATTATCTTTATTATAACCTAATCCAAAATAAAATGAAATACTTTTCTATGAAAAATGGTAAATTTATCATAAAAGTATTATTACTGATTATTTAAAAATGCCGAAACTACTTGTGCTGGTGTTCCTTGTTGTCCCGGAATCACCATAATATGCTGTTCCATCATTTTCCCTAAAATCTCTTGACCTATACCGCCGCAAAGAAGAATATCAATATTTTCTTGTTTACACAAATCTGTCATCTCTTCATTTTTATAGGAAATTTCTCCGGCCTGGCTTACTGCCTGCTGCTCTACTGCAAATACACTAAGATTACAAATATCTTTAAATTTTGCAGCTACCTGTCCATCCTTCTGTGTCGCAACAGCAATTTTCATAGAACGAACAGCTTCCTCGTTTCTATCAACCGGACAAACTTCCTCAATAAAATCTGCTGTCTCCTGAAGCCAGTCACCTTCTATGGATTCTACCTGTCCTTTGTCTACCATTGTTGCTACAGAGGGATCTAATGGTAATTTCCCTAATACCTTCATCCCAAAATCTTTTGCTACCTCTTCTACATGACTATCGCCAAAGACACTCATCTTTTCTCCACAACAGTTGCAGGTAACATAACTATAGTTTTCTATTATACCTAAAATCGGAATATCCATAGCATTTGCCATATTGACTGCCTTTTTTACAATCATAGATACCAATTCTTGAGGAGATGTTACTATAATAATACCATCTAACGGAATGGACTGAAATACTGTTAATGGTACATCACCTGTTCCTGGTGGCATATCCACAAACATATAATCTACATTTCCCCATACCACTTCTGTCCAAAACTGTTTTACTGTTGCAGCAATTACTGGTCCTCTCCACACAACTGGTGTCTCTTCATTATCAATCAATAAATTGACTGACATAATGCCAGTTCCATTATTGCTATATTCTGGAAAAATACCAAGTTCATTTCCCTTTGCTTTCTTCTGAATACCAAAGGATTTTGGAATAGATGGTCCTGTAACATCAGCATCTAAAATGGCCGTCTGATAACCTTTTCGATTCATATTTACAGACAGATATGATGTAACAAAAGATTTGCCCACTCCCCCTTTTCCACTAACTATTCCAATTACCCGGCGAATTCTACTGTGCTTATTGGCAGGCTCCAGCAGCTCTTCTTTACTTGGTTTTCTGGACGAACAATTAGCCGAACATGAACTACAACTTCCTGTACATTCTTCTTGATTATCCTCTTCATTTTTAATTTCTTCTTGATTCATTTTACGGAAACCTCCTCAATATTTCCCCTAAATTATTCGCTTTGCTATTTTATAGAATGCGTGTTTCTACCTGAATAGTTACGAACAAACTTTCTTATAAAATAGAGAAGCAAATATTGGGGTTTATTGTTACTGTTCACTCACAAGCTTGACACTTGCTGTCAAGCTATGTGCCAAGAACATAAAACAGCTAAGAATCCAGCCTTTTGCCGAAGGCAAATTATAAATGAGCTGGATTCCATTACAGTTTGCACCGTAGGTGTGAACTGTAACGGTTTATTATATAGTATAACAAAGTTTTTCTTTTTTTCTAGCTTTTTTAGCAAACTTGTGATACAATATTTTTAAGTGACTTTTTATAGTAGGAAAGTTTACCCATTTCCTACATACCCTTACATATCTGGTTCTATATGATGTATATGTCTTCATAGGTCTCCAGATAGTGTATATACATGGAGGATGAGTATGAACGAAACAGTAAATACTTTTGAAGAGAAATTAAAAGAGCTTCTTATATTTGCCAAAAAAAACAATGATGTCATTGAAATTGAAAAGGTAAATGATTTCTTCAAGGATCTTAATCTTGATGTTAGCCAGATTGACAAAATCTATGAGTATCTAGAGGCTCAAAATATTGTAGTTTTAAACTTNTCTGCTGATGAAGGACCAGATGATTCTGATATTATGGAGATTGAACAAGANGATGATCTTTCCCTGACAGATGATGCTTCTACAGTTGCCATTATGTCTGATGACCCTGTGAAACTTTATTTAAAAGAAATTGGTGGATATCCCCTTCTTACNATTGAACAAGAAATCCAACTTGCAAAAGAGATAGAACAAGGTAGTGAAACNGCCAAGAAAAGTCTTGCAGAATCTAATCTTCGTCTNGTTGTAAGTATTGCCAAACGTTATGTGGGNCGCGGGCTTTCTTTCCTTGATCTGATTCAGGAAGGAAACCTTGGATTAATTAAAGCAGTTGATAAGTTTGATTATACCAAAGGGTACAANTTTAGTACCTATGCTACTTGGTGGATTCGTCAGGCAATTACCCGTTCCATTGCAGATCAATCTAGAACGATTCGTATTCCTGTACATATGTCAGAGGTAATTAATAAAACCTATCGGATTTCCAGAGCGTTACTACAAGAATTAGGAAGAGAACCAACTGAACAGGAATTATCAGATGCTATGGGACTTCCAATTGAAAAAGTACGTGAAATTCTAAAGGTTTCTGCTGATCCAATTTCTTTAGATACTCCAATTGGCGANGAAGATGATAGTCACCTAGGTGATTTTATNAAGGATGATACCATTGTAGGTCCAGAAGAAGCTGCTGCTTANTCAGTTTTACAGGATCAAATTTCTAAATTATTGGAAACTCTTACTGAACGTGAACAACGGGTACTTACACTTCGTTTTGGATTAAATGATGGAAGAACCCGTACCTTAGAGGAAGTTGGCAAAGAATTCAATGTTACCAGAGAACGTATTCGTCAGATTGAAGCCAAAGCTCTTAGAAAACTTCGTCATCCAAGTCGTGCAAGAATGTTAAAAGGATATGATGTAATGTAATGATTCTCTTTATCAGCTAAACATTATAATTNATAAATAAAAAGGTCAAATCTTAATTCCATTATATTGGGATTAAGACTCGAACCTTTTCTTTTTTTCTATTCAATTANTTTAATCCAGCCTTNTGGTGCTTCNATTCTTCCCATCTGAATTCCGGTTAAGGTATCATATAATTTCTGAATGATTGGTCCCATTTGTGTACTTCCATTTGCCATAACAATTTCTTTGCCATGATCTACAATCTTTCCAACTGGTGAAATAACTGCTGCNGTTCCACAAAGTCCACATTCTACAAAATCTTTTACTTCTTCAAAGTATACTTCTCTTTCTTCCACTTCCAAGCCTAAATATTCTTTTNCTACATACATAAGAGAACGNCGGGTAATANAAGGAAGGATACTATCTGATTTCGGTGTAACTACTTTATTATCCTTTGTTACGAATAAGAAATTCGCTCCACCTGTTTCCTCAACCTTAGTTCTAGTTGCTGCATCCAAATACATATTTTCATCATAACCATCATTGTGTGCAGTTACAATGGCATGTAAACTCATGGCATAATTTAATCCAGCCTTGATATTACCTGTTCCATGAGGTGCCGCACGGTCATAATCACTGACACAAATAGTAATCGGCTTAGCACCACCACTAAAGTATGGTCCTACTGGTGTGGAAAATACACGNAATTGATATTCATCTGCAGGTTTTACACCAATAACCGGGCTACTNCCAAACATGTAAGGTCTTATATATAATGTTCCACCTGAACCGTATGGTGGCACAAAATCCTTATTNGCTTGCACTACCTTGGTCACTGCTTCCACAAATCTATCTTTTGGAAATACTGGCATCTCCAAACGTTTTGCGGAATCTTCCATTCTCTGGGCATTCAAGTCAGGNCGAAATGTTACAATNTGACCNTCTTCTGTTCTATATGCCTTTAATCCTTCAAANCAAGCTTGACAATACTGTAATACACCAGCACANTCACTTATGGTAACCATGTCATCNGTAGTCATACANCCTTCATCCCATGCACCATTNTTAAAATTTGATACATATCTTTCATTGGTTTTACGATAGGCAAACCCTAAGTTTCCCCANTCTAAATTATTATCCATTTTCAATCTTCCTTTCTNTAAACCTTCGCCNTTCNCACACATANCTNTTTTGCGTCTGTTCAAAGTATATGTTGCNGNTTATTNTGTCCTCCTAAAACATGTAACANTTCAGACAGGGTCTGACCTGTTACTAAAACATAACATTTAAGATTGGCGATTATGTATATTCTCTGTACTGCAATCTTTGTAACAGTTCAGCCAGAGAGCTGACCTGTTACCAATCTTTTACAATACATATCCTAAATTATTCACGACACATATTGCAGACCGCATATCATATTTAGTTTACTACTTGCCTTTTCCTACGTCAAGTATTTCCTTCTAAGCTTGCAGCAATTCCAATCCTGTTTTTGTTACTGTTCACACCTACGGTTCAAACAGTAATGGAGTGTGCAGACCCACCTGAACTGTTATCAGTAACTTCCGCCTACAAATGTTGAAAATCTAATTTATCAAACCGATGATAAGTAGCACCAAATTCATCAAATTCCAAACAATATACATAAGAATCTATGGTTTCATCCTCAAAATAAAATATTCTTCCAAGTCCATCATGTATACCATCCTTTTCTACTACATTTGTAGAATATTTATAAAATACTTTTTTAATTTCTTCCAAGGTACATCCTGGCATTGTAATTTTTTCTATAAATTCCTTCAAAAAGGGACTTGCTAAAATGTGCTCATGTACATAAGCCGTTCCTTCTTTTGGAATTTGCAGACAAATTCTATCTTTTTGGTTGCTTACAACTACTTTTCCCAAAGTATCCACTTTTCCTTCCAAAAATATGTCCAACTTTTTTAATAATTCTGACAAAGTCATATTTTCAGGAAGTTTCATCAAACGTTTTAAAGAATTGGCTGGATAATAAAGTCCCATACTTTCTTCCTGATAACCAATTTTTATCTGCCACTCTTTTATCGTATCGTATATATTTTGTAATAATACTTGTCCTTCCATAAAAGCCCCTTTCTACAAAGATAAAATCTACACATTAGCTTGAATAATAATCTCGGATAATTACATTCTATCACAACAAAAAAAGGGTGTCAAAAGTCTCACTTTCACACCCTATACTCTGCTATGAATTACCTTCTACAATTTTATGATAAGTTCTGGCTGTCAAGCTATATACCATTCCGTAAACCACTACAAATATTATTACGGTTCCAATTGTACAGTTTATAAATAATGGAGTATTGTCATAATGCATCGCAAGCAACAGTTTTTTTATAATGTCAAAAGCAACTACAATGTGTATGACAGCAAGAAGTATTGGCAAAAAGAATACCAAAAGAATCTGATTTCGTATAACATGTTTGGTTTCTACCTTGCTCATTCCCACTTTCTGCATAATCTGAAAACGTCTTCGATCATCATATCCTTCTGAAATTTGTTTGTAATAGATTATCAGTACAGTGGTCAACAAAAACATTACTCCAATGAAAATTCCAATAAAAAACAAACTTCCGTAAATGCCCAAAAATTCCTGGCGAGGGGTAAAAATATCCTCTACAATTGCAAGTCTTGCAATGCCCGTTTGATTAATAGCATCTCTTAATCCTTTGCAAAATGCCTCCTTTTGATTATAATTTCCTGTCAAATCAAAACATAGATTATAATATATATTTGTTTTTTCTATTTCATTATTTTCTTCTCTATTTATTATATCTACCATATTCTGCATATCCTGTAAACTTGGCACAATTATGGTAATTACCGGCACTCCCTTATTTTTTTCTATCCAATTTTCAACTTTATTTTTCTCTTTTATTCCTTTTGCAAAATTTACTTCCTCTTTAATTTTGTAAGACTGCTTACCAATGCAAAAGGTTTTCTCTAAAATATTATGTTCCGTCCAGTTACTTATTAAAATTTCTCCTTTTTGTAAAGTAACATTCTTCCCAAAATCTGTATTATAATCAGACAGCAGACGCACTCGGATCATCTGCATCTTGTTACTGTCCATAATGTCCATATCCTGCACAAATGTATTGTCTATCATCTTTCCGCATGTATTATAATCAAAATATGCATTATAATTTTTTATCCGGACATTTTTCTTTTCCGCTCTCTTTTCCAATGCTATTTTTACTTTTTGAAAATTATAATGGTTTTCTTTTGTGATTTCTTCCTTATCCTCATAAATGTAAGAAGTCAAAACATCTTGTGGATATCGATTACGAAAAATATTGTTCATTCCCATATAAAGAGAGACAACTGTAGAAAGCACCACCAACACTCCTGTGGAAAGAATACAAATATTCGCTAATCCAACTGCATTTTGTTTCATACGATACATCATTCCCGAGACAGAAATAAAATGAGTTTTGTGATAATAGAAATTTTTATTTTTCTTTAACATCTTCAACAAAACAATACTTCCACTCAAAAAAAGCAAATAGGTTCCTGCAATAACACATAACACTGCTATAAAGAAAATTGACCATGCTGCCAATACATTTTTTGTAGTCAGGGAAATATAGTATCCTATGCCAAGAAACAGAACACCAAGAATTGCTATAAACCATTTTGCCTTTGGCTCCTTTTCTCCTTCTTGGCTACTTCTCATCAAATCTATTGGTTTTAAACAATATACTTGAATAGTATTCAGAATGATCATAACTCCAAACAAAACCATAAACAAAATAATGGTTACCTTTATAGAATTAGGATAAATGGCAAAATCATAATCTGTTTTCAACTGTAACATACGAAGCAGAATTAAAAACATCAGTCTGGATAATAGCATCCCAAAGAAAAGAGCCAATACAATACTTCCAGTGCCAATATAAGCGATTTCCCAAAATATTACTTTTGCAATATGTTTTTTCTCCATACCAAGTATGTTATATAAACCAAATTCTTTGGATCTTTGTTTTATAAGAAAAGCGTTGGTATAAAATAATACAAATACAGAAAATATTCCCATAATAATAGTACCAAATTTTAATATATCACGCATGTGGTTTGCTCCATAAAATACCCTTTGATTGGTCTGCATCTGTATCCCATGCATCATATAAAACATGGCTATCATAGCAACACATGCCACCACAAATGGAAAAAATATATTTTTATTTTTCTGAATGTTCTGCAGTGCAAGCTTTCTATATAAACGATTGTTCATCTTTCCCACCTCCTGCAAGTAAAATATTGAGACTATCGGAAATCTTTTTATACATTTCCTTATCTGTCAGGTTTCCTTTATAAAGCTGATGATAAATTTCTCCATCCTTAATAAATAATACACGACTGGCACAGGCTGCTGCACGAACACTATGTGTTACCATTAAAATAGTCTGTCCTTCTTTATGTAACGCTTCAAATACACCTAACAAATCTCCTGTAGATTTAGAATCTAAGGCTCCTGTTGGCTCATCTGCGAGAAGAATATCTGGATTTGTAATCATTGCTCTGGCAATGGCTACCCTTTGTTTTTGTCCTCCCGATACCTCATAAGGGTATTTCTTTATTAGTTCTGCAATTCCAAGCTTTTGTGCAATTTTCATTAATAATGGTTCCATTTCCTTATGTTTTTTCCCAGCCAATACCAACGGAAGATAAATATTATCTTCCAAAGAAAAGGTATCCAGCAAATTAAAATCTTGGAATACAAATCCCAGATGTTCTCTACGGAATTTTGCTAACTCTTTCTCCTTAATGGATGTAGTTTCTTTACCATTTAATAAAATATACCCAGAAGTAGGACGGTCTACTGCTGCCATTAAATTTAACAAGGTGGTTTTCCCACTTCCAGATTCCCCCATTATCGCCACATATTCTCCTTTTTCTACAGAAAAGGATATATCTTTTAATGCCTCCACTTTATTTCCGCCAAAACGTGTAGTATATACTTTTTGTAAATTCTTCACTTGCAATATCTCCATATTTTCTCCTCCATTTTTGTTTATTCTTTCATCCCTTTATGAAATTTATTATAAAACAAAAAGAAATGTATTGCCTTAATTTAGCCTTACATTTCTTTCTGAAACCTTACAGTATTGTAAGGTTGGGGGAGGTTTATAGATTTTGTTTCTTTTCAGAAGTTGTTGTATGTTCTTAAATGCCTGTATTGGGGTCGGTTTGAAAGGAGTGGGGTGGTATTTGAAAATGATATGTTTTCAAATGGTTTTGTATTTTTTCGGTGGGTTTGTGTAAAAACTGTGTAAAATGGGGCTGTGTTCTGTGTACGATTCTGTGTAAAAATCAAGAAACCTTGAACACTTTGCCGTTGTTGTCATTGTCTACATCTTTACTTACATTCCGCACAGCATCCAGCTTGTCCATCTCATCACGCATACGTTTTTTGTCCACATGATTGTAAACTTTCATGGTAAGTGCCAGATTTTGATGTCCCATAATTTCCTGCAGGGTTCTCTGATCCATGCCCTTTTCTGCCATACGGGTACAAGCAGTATGACGGAGTATGTGGGTGGAAATGTTCGGCAACAGTTCTGGTTCGGTGTCTGTCTTGATGGCATTCGCAATCTTTTTAGCATTACACTCATATACAATACGGTGAATCAGTAAATCCAATCTCCCAGCATTGAGCAGTTGTCCTTCTTCCCTTAGGAATACAAAGCCGCTATGACCGTCTACGGTATGATTTTCTAAGCAACCTGCCTTTTGCATCTGTTTTCTCTGCATTTTCAATGCCTGCAATGCCTTCACACTTAATGGTACCTTTCGGATACTCTTGATGGTCTTTGGATCTACCACCTGAAAACGTCGCTCGTCATTTTCATCCAACTCATAAATAAGCTGATGGTCAATCTTAATGAAACGCTTATGAAAATCCACATCCGACCAAGTTAAACCAATACTTTCTCCACAGCGGCAACCCGTCTCAAAAAAGAATACGAACAGATTATAGTACCAGCTTAATTCCTGACTGTGTTCTACAAGTTCCAAGAAATCCTCCTGCTGTTCTATCGTCAGTGCCTCCCTCTTATTATTGTAGATTCCCAGTTCCTTTGTACACCCCTTTGCATAATTCCTTCTTACCATATCCTCGGATTCCGCATAGTTGAACATAGCATTTAACACCTTGTGAAGCAGAATGATACTGCCATTGCCTACTTCATTTGACTGCATCTGCTGATAAGTATCCAGAATATGTGTTTTACGAATCTTTCCGATAGGCATACTTGCCATTGGTAAATCATAAAGATTCTTATTCCAGATGCCAGTATAGTTCTCACTGGTTCTTTTCTTGATCTTCTTTCGTTTGGTCTGCATCTTGACATAGTGCTCAAACAGTTCATTCAAGGTCATGTTACTAGAAATATTAGAAATCAAGTCCCTGTTGTTTTCCTCGATCTGCTCCTCCTTGGTGCGTAAAGCATCCTCCTGCCTTTTGCCCTTTGGATGTGAATCTGTTTCCACCAACCGCCAACTGTATACCGTCTGATATTCACCACTGCAATCCATGTAACGGTATATATAACGTCCGTCTGTCCTCTGGCTCTCCCCCTTCCGTAAAATACGTCCTTTTTTATCTCTTCTTTTTTCTGCCATATTGCTTCGCTCCTTTCAAGAAAGAGCTTCAATACGATAGTTTTATTATACCGCATCAAAGCTCTGTTTGCTATAAGAAATCTGTCTTTTTGCCGTTTTCTTAGCTTTGTTCTTGTCAATGCTAAGAATTACGGCTACCGACTAAATCACATTGAGTTTGTCAATGTATTCTTCAAACAGCTTTCTCTTTATCTGTGGTCTGTTTCCGTTCCACAGAATGTAAGGAGCATTTGTGTTTTCGTCAATTAACTTGCGAAGTTTTGCCCTTCCTATGCGGAAGTATTTTGCTGCTTCTTCTACGGATAAGGTGTACTTTTGCCAGAAGGGAATTTCTTCTGGGATGGTTTTTCTTTCATTGTTTGTATCTGCTTTGGTGGTTAATGGGATTATTTTTTCTTCTTTGCTCATGGTGTATCTTCTCCTCATACTTGATGATTTGTTGTTAAGATATCTTGGATGATTTGAGGATACTATTTTTGAGGGGAGTTGAACAGTGCATGAGATGGTGGTTTTGAGAAGAAAAGATACCTTGTGATGGTATTTTTCTAAGTATACGAAATCACAATAATGCCTACTCCTAAATCATCTTAATAAAGCCTCATCATTTCTGATAAGACTTTATTAAGATGATTTCTAAAAATATTGTAACTAGCCAATTTCTTCCTCCGCAATCCACTCCTGCAACTTTTCCTGTAACAGTTTTTTATCTGGCAAATACAGCTTATACTCCGAAGTATAAATATTAGCGTTCTGTGGCAAAGTAATTTCTACCAGTGCATCATTATTTTCTTTACATAATAGAATACCAATCGTTGGATTTTCATTTTCCAATTTCTCATAACGATCATAATAGTTCACATACATTTGCATCTGTCCTATATCCTGATGTGTCAGTTTATCCACTTTCAAATCAATCAAGACATAGCACCGAAGGAGGCGATTATAAAAAACTAAATCCACATAATAATTATCTTCATTAAGAGTAAAACGTTTCTGTCTTGCTTCAAAAAGGTAGCCTTTCCCAAGCTCCAATAAAAACTTTTGCAATTTATCAATAATTGCCGTTTCCAAATCTGTCTCTGAATATTTTGCTTTTTCTTCCATTCCCAGAAACTCTAATACCGTTGGCTGTTTCACAATATCTGTCGGCTGTGAAATCACATTCCCCTCTTTTGCCAACTTGAGTACAGCTTCCTTATCCCGACTAAGTGCCAACCTTTCATACAGACTGGAATTGTACTGTCTTTGCAATGTCCGAACTGCCCAACCAGATTTTGAGGCCTCTATCTCATAAAAACTTCTCTCATCTTCATTTTCAATACGCATTAACTGTAAATAATGAGACCATGATAATAAAAATGGTTTATCTTCTTCCAATTGCCCAAACAGTGTTTGGGTTTTTTCAATAGCGAATTGCTGAAACACTGATTGGGTAATTCTATCTTCGTATATCAAATAAAACCGCCTAATATATTCCAAATTTGTTTTTGAAAATCCCTTGCCAAACTCCTTCTGCAACCTGTCTGACAATTTTTTAATGACCTGACTTCCATATTTCGCCCTAGATTCACCTTTTTGCTGGACATCCACAATCCATTTTCCAATAGAATAATAAGTCAACAACTGCACTATATTTACCTGTTGGGTAGCAATACTTCTGGCATATTCCACCAAATTGACTGTATCTAAACATAACTTTTCAATATCCGCATCTTCTTCAATAGAAAATTCTACTTTTTCACTTTGTTTCATGAACATTCTCCCTTTCTTTTCGCCTCTCCTATCAGTGTTGTACATTTTTTCTGTATTTCCTTTTTTATTTCTCTCAAATCGTCTGTCATACAATTTATATTTGAGATTTCTTCCCACCACTTTTGTTTGTCGAAAATATAGCTTTCTTCTATTTTAGAAAGATACTTTCCGGCAATCATACGAATATATTCCTCTTTTTCCAATTCATTTAATTTATCCATCTTGCAAATTAAATCTAATCTGGATATAAATGGCTTTGGTAATTCCTGTTTCCAATTTTTTTCGTTTAAATTTGAGGTAAAAATTACCAGATATCCATTTATATCATATTCTATTCCCATAGAATCAGTAAATCTTCCTTCTTCCAGCATCTGCAAAAAATAATTTTTTACTTCGCTTGTGGTTTTATCAAATTCATCACATATAATAACACTACTATTATAACGTTCCACTTTATCGGGTAACTCTCCCCCATCACACCCCACATATCCAGCAGGACTGCCTATCAAGCTATTTAATGCATCTTTACTACTATATCCCTCAAAATTAATTTTAATTATATCAGCATCCGGCTGAATAAATTTACTTAAACACTTACAAATTTCCGTTTTTCCAATACCCGGCATTCCATATAACATCATAGAAAATACTGGCATATCACCAATTTTATTTAAAATCCGAAAACTTTTCAACGCATCAATAAGCACTTGCTTTAAATATGTATGTCCAATAATATCAGCTTGGAGTTTTTTCTCCAATAGAGAAAAATCATGTTCTTCTAAATCTACATATTTACGTTTCTTTATCGTTTCATCAGCACATTCTCTAATATTAATTATATCCCCTATATACTTTGATTCTTTAAAATACAAGGGCAATTCTTCTAATACCCTGTCTATCATATCTTCTCTTACAATAAATATCTTATCTTTGACATTAGTTATCATTGATTCAACCAAATATAAAACACTGCCAATATTCGAATTAAATATTCTCGCCAAAGTAGTGATATCACAATACTTAACATCCTTCATCCCCGACAATTTTTCTATTGATTCATTATTTATGCTTACAATCTTTCCATTCGCTTCTATTTCTGACAATTCTTCCCTATTTTTATAATAATACAACACTTTTCTTTCAACAGAGTTATATTCTTTTATATCCTCTATATTATCACTATTTTCCCTTTCAAAAATAAACTCCATACCTTCAAAAATAGTTGGAAATAATTCTAATGCAAGATTTGCACTTCTTTCTGCCACAATTACTGTGTTTTCTTCATCTAAATTAGAAAAATTATTTATTGCCGCAAATAGGTCTCCTCTATTAGCATTTAAATATTCCACAAGCCCTGTAATATCTATGATGCAATCTTGTTTTGACTCAATTAACTCTTTAGTTTCAATAAAAACAAATGAATAAAACTTTTTCCCAATTTTCTCACTTAAGTCAAAATATCGATTAAATTCCTCATAATTTCTATACACATACAACATATTTCTTGAACCAATCATCTTGATCTCCACTTATTTATTATTCTTTTCCACCAACACACTTTCTCAGAAGGCTGTTCTATAATTTCTTCTTTTTCAAATTCCACTTCTTGGATAATCGCTAATAAATCAATAAATTTATATTGTTTTTCATCATCTTTATCATCATGTATTTCTTCAAAACTTTTATAATTATTACCACTTGAAATTATCTTTGAAGAATCAACATTGTCAATTTTCGATTGTTCCTGACTTGAAAAAAAAGAAAAGGTGCTTCGCTTTACTTCTGTCGAATCAATGTCCCCTCTATAAATCCCCAACAGCATTACCTTTCCAATCAAAAGATCATCTACCGCATATTTATTTTCAAATTCCGATTCTACTTCTACGGGGATTTTGATTAAAACGCTTTCCTTTGATGAAGATATACTTCCTTCAAAAACATAACTATAATCTTGAAGAAATGAATTTAAGATATTATTTATTTCAATACCTTCATATGTAATTCCTTTTAAAGCTTCCCTTCTTATAGCAAGAATACTTCTTGTTTCCTCTTCTTGAAATAGATTAAGTTTTATGTTAGATATTTTAATTAAATCTCCTTCATTTACATTTTCAAAATTCGTTACCTCTTTTGCTTTTTCATAAATATTTTTAAGTAATGTAGACTTTGTAGTTTTTACTTCTAATGTTTCAATCCATTTTGAGGATTTCGTCTCTTTATTTTCCGAAGCATCGATTGATATTCCTTTGACATTTGCTAAAAATGTTCTATCTATCCCTATTTCTCCTTGTGACTCCTTGCTACGACTCCTGCTTATTTGATTAGTATTTTCCTTTTCCCTTTGAATGCCTGATAACAATACATTATTAATCATCATCGATAATTCATAAACTTTGCTTAAATTCAAATAATAAATAGTAAAACACTTATCCATTATAATCTCTCCCAAAAAGTTTCTCTGTTTTCTCTTTTAATAATCACACAATATTTCTACATTGATTTTGCTGCAAATGCTCTATAGTAATCATAATTTCCCAGTTATAGCATCACAGCACATCCTCTATATTCCTCCAACTCTCGTCACTCATATCATCCACATACTCCGTATTGTTAATGTACAGCTCCTCATTGCTGTCACGAACAAATCCCCAATTCAGATTATATTTTTCCGCATAGGCTTTGAAAGCATTAAATTTATTGCCAACCTGTACATCAATATTTTTACTATGTCCCGCTTGTTCTCCACCTTTTGTTTCAATAATCCAATTGCTCCCATCCTTCATGTGAACAATATAGTCTGGATAAAACAGCCACTGTTTCAACAAGGCATCTGTATACACCACTGATAAATACTGCTGTCCAGTATCTCCGTTTTTGTAGAACCACTCCACATTACTGTTTGCCTCACAGTAACGTTCAAAGAGACGTTCCGGCAAACTTCTGGTTTTATCCGTACAAAATTCATTGGTATAGTCTTTATACGCATTTAAACGAAACAGCATTTGCTTTTTCACTTCACTGTACTTATAAATCTCCATTTCCGGAATGGCAAAGTCTATCGTTTTTGGTTCCAATGCTAAAGACAACTGTACTCCACCTATCTGTGCTGTAACGCTTTTGAAGTCTACTTTCAATTGCTTTACATTGTTTATAATAAAGGCATAAAAATCATTATTATCAAGTGCTACAAATTTATACTTGGTCTTCTTTCCCTTGCTGAACATCCGACGAAGTATATTTTTTACTTTCTGTGACTGTATTCCTGTTACCCTTTTTATTTCATCTACCGAATGTAACAAATAGATACCATGTGTATGAGTATTTACTGTCGTTTTAACACTAATCTTATGTTTAGAGGCATTTTCTGCCATTTCATCTGTCGTTCGGAATACACCCTGTAAAATTTTACTATCAATCTCATGGCTGAAATTATATCCTCCCGCCTCGAGATTTTCCCTGTTTACCTGTTTATCGCTGCCTAAGTTATACTTTTCCTTAAAATATTTATACACCTTAGCCAGCGTCTCTCGTTCTCCCATGCCATCAAAATCAAGGTTTCTCATTTCCTTCACAAGCCGGAAATCTTTTGCCTCATCTTTCAGAAATAACCGTCGAACCTGATATGCCTTGTCCATTGAGGATAACAGTCCCGCTTTGTACTGTGTATCCAATGTATAGATATAGCAATAATCCAAAGGTGCCAGTCCATAATGCTTTCTCTCTGGCATTCTTCGGATACGTCCTATTGTCTGGATCTGAAATTCTTCACTTCCACCTTCTCTCAGCTTAACCAGAATTTTTGCCCTTGGGCAATCCCAACCAGTAGAGATTGCCTGTTTCATGAGCAAAAATGCTGGGGAACCATCCATCTCTGTCAAATCATCACTGATAAACTTACTATCACTCATCCAGATATTTACCATTTCATTTTCATAAGTGTACCCCATATCTGCCAGTTTCTCTTCTACTGCCTTTATCGTTTCTGGCTGTCCAACCGGAAATTGAATTAAGACCAATGGTCTGATGGGCAATCCCAACATATTATAATCATTTATAATCTTTTTTCTCTTTCCATCTGCCAAATCCAAAAGATAATCATAATCATTCTTGACTTCTTTTCTTTCATCCACACCCTCATTGACATAAATGGCACGAGTAATGAGACCTGCTTCTATTACTGCCTCTTCTGGTATTTCATAAAACTCATGATGATCTACCTTTGTTGCTGTAGCCGATACACGAATAATATGCTTGGCTGCAAATGCACTAATCACATCATCAGCCTTTTTCGTATTATTCATATGTTCCTCGTCTATGATGACAATAAATTCAATCCCCTCTTTGTGAGCCTCCGCTATTTTTTCAAAAAGGTTTGCCCTCTCGCTATCCTTTAATGCAGTATTCCCTTTCTTTGTGACAAGCTCCCAGTTAATAAAGGTTACACTGCCACCCTCAAATCCAGACAACATGGAATACATAAGATTTCTTGTATCACGATGTGGTGTCAGATTATCCATACTGTCTTTACTCTGTTCCTCCAGATTGCCCTTACCGGGACATAACCATACAAAAGCGGTTTTTCCATCTGTATTCTTTAGATACTCATCAATATATTTAATCAGAATCACTGTCTTTCCTGCCCCCGTAGGTGCTTTAACCGTAATAACCTGTTTACTCTGATATTCAGCAGTCTTATCAATCAGAAAATCCACACAGTCATTCTGAAATTCATAGTCTTTGATTCCGTTTACCATAGTTCGCCCGCCTCCCTTAACTCAAAATCAAAATAGCAATCAGGGATAATAAATGTATTTACATTGGATAATAACTTCTCCTGTGCGGTTGTCAACAATACATCTTGATTGATAAATAAAGCCTTTAACTCTGTATACTTCTGAAAGTTTTTCTCAAATTCGTCCATCTCATCATCATCCATAATGATTACATATTTTTCATTGTCCACTTTGACACCGTATTGCAGTTGAATCATTTCTACAGTGTGGTCGAGGAGGTCATCGTATAATTCTTCACTGTCTTTGGAGATAAAATCGGTTTTGTAGTATTTTAAGTTTGACGGCAATCCATCGGAGTATTGGCTTGTATCTGCACGCAAACCTGTAATGACCGTCTTTAATCTTTGATAGGTCACTTCTTCGCAAATATTATTCTCATTATTGGTACATAAAATAAATTTGCGGTTTCCACCATCTTCTTGGTTCAATTCCAATACCGCTTGACCTGTAGTTCCCGAACCAGCAAAAAAATCAAGAACTAATGCATTTTTATTAGACGAAAACTTTATTAAATATTTGACAAGACTTACAGGTTTAGGATTACTAAATACATTTGTTATATTAAATACCCTTTTTAATTCTGCTGCTCCATCAGACGTAGTCCCATAGTCTGTCATTATTGACCTTGGCTTATATCCTTTCGGCTGTCGTTGTTTAAAATGCACCGTCCACTTACCGTTTACTTTTATAATTCTTACTTCTCCTTCTTGCAAATCAGATAAAAATCTCTTTTCTGAACGCAACCAGCTAATTGGCTCTCCATTTTCGTCATTTTCTAAAATTGTTCCATCTGGACAAGTAATGGCATAATACTGTTTCCCTGATTTTCTCTTAAACGTATCCCAAAAAAATCTACCTTTTTCATCCGTTTCTTTATAGCGTGTAATGTACTCATCACCATATGGAATAAAGATTTTATCTAGATCATCTTTATTATATGTATAAAACAAAATATATTCATGTTCAGTTGCAACATATCTAGAATCATTCCCACCACCCTTTTTCTTTTGCCAAATTAACGAAGTTACATAATTCTGTTCACCAAATATAGAATCACACAAAATTTTAAGTTGCGAATGCTCATTATCATCTATGCTTATAAATATCATACCTTGCTTGGATAATAGCTTTTTCGCCATTTTTAATCTTTTTTCCATAAAAGATAACCACTTACTATGCCTAAATGTATCCTCATATACTACCAATTTATCATTATACTCAAAATCTTTTCCACCTGTATTATATGGAGGATCAATATAAATCACATCAATTTTCCCCTTATGTGTCTTCTCCAGCAACTTCAACGAGTGCAGATTATCCCCTTCCAACAGAAAGTCATACTCATCACTTTCTGGATTACCTACGATTTCTTTCTCTTTATCTTCTGTAAACACCGGAATATGTGTCTGCATTTTAACATCTACTTCCTCCTCATGTTCCTCCCACACAAGACCGTATTTCTTTGCAGTTAATTCTTTCTCAATCTCATTAATCGCCATCAACGACTCATCATCACTGTGCTGTTGCTTTAACGTTTTGAGAAAATCTAACATTTTCTTTCTCTTTTTCTGTGATAAATTAGCCATAATCTTTCTCCTTAGAATATTGTCTGTCATAGCGGTACCAGTCTACACCATAAACCGATTTACTTATATGCTTTTTCCTCTTAATTTTCCTTTTTCTCACGTCACTAAGATATGCCCTACTTCTCAAAGCACCCACTCCTAACCAAATAGTTATTTAATTGGGATAAACTTAATTTTTTCAGAATACATTCCTTGTATGACACTCTCCTTCCCCAATGTATCAATAAGATTAATAACCTTTTGTACATAATCTTTTTGACCATTCAAATGAAAGATAATCATTTCACATGAGTTTTCATATATACTTCGTATTAAATCACCATCTGTATTACTTAAAGAATGACCAAAAAAATATGCAGTAACCTCTCTCATTGTTTCAGAAAGATTTTGATTTTTTCCAAATCTGTTCCACTCAATTGCGTCTGTGTGCTTTTGTATCCTTTGAAAAAACTTTTTAAAATGTATAGAATCTATATCTTTTTCATCAATATCTCTTATTCCAAGCACTATATTATCCTCTTGTACTGAGCCATGAACATAACAAACATCTTGTCTATTTATACTATATTTTTCATATGTATTGGTATAATTAAAATTTATAATATAATCAGGATTTATATTTCTGATTTGTTTAGACAACCTCGTAACTGGTTGATTTATTACTTTCTCTTCCAAATAATATTTAAACAGCTTTATAAAATCATTTAAATCATTTTTTAATTTTTCCATCACTAAATTTTTATCAATTCCCATATAAGTTTTAAAATAGTTATCCCGTAACTTGATTTTCTGTGCACTTGTTTTTTCACAAAACCTATCCATTAATTTTAATCTATCATACTCATACGATTCAAGTGAAGTATTATTCTTTTCTACATAAGAAACACTATTAAAAACATTTTTATCATGCATTATTTTCAAAAACATAGTTACAATTACTTCTATTTCTTTCTCACAATCAATCCAATTTTGATTTTCAGAAGCCACTTCTATAAAACATTTTATAAAAGAATTACTTATAGCCCAATTTCGGCCTTTTGTTCCTTTTTCCGTTTTTAATAGTTCTTCGGAAAATCTGACAAAATCTATGTAACTTGTTTTTAATCCATGATATAAATCAAATCCATTGCCTGTAACTAATATGCTAGCATTGCTCATTTATTTTCTCCTTTAGTATACATAAAATTAGACATTCATCCCTATTTTTCCCCTTCTTAACTATCTGTATCTCCATTACAAGTGAATCCATCAACTTGTAATTATTACATTAAATAATCACATTTGCAGATATAGGACTAAATAAACTGAAATCGTCTTTATTCTGGAACTTTTGCCTTTAAATCTTATTCTCTTTAACATTTTTCATTATCCTTAAACTGTATATTGTTTCTGCTCCTTTTTACTTAGACACAGATAATTGAGATAACATTTAGTACACTTTTCCAAACTGCATTTTCTTGGCAAATGATTGTTTCTTATATTATCTGCTGCATCTCTAATTTCCTGTGCCACTTCTGATATTACATTCTCTGTAACATTATTTCTGGCACTGTTTTGTGAATCAAGATGGTATATCTCCATATAATCTGCTGTCTGACCAGTCAATTCCTTATAACCCAGTGCATATATCTTCAACTGCTGTGTATTGATTTCCTCCATCACCTGTTTATTTGCCGTCTTGAAATCCACAATTGCAGTTTTCTCCTGTCCCTTATCATCTATATGTTTCACCAAATCAATGTGCCCGTTCACTCGGATTCCATCACCCATATCAATTTCAATATCCGTTTCTGCCATCAAGATATTGTTAAATTCTTCTTTCTTGTTCTCCACATAGCTGCGAATACTTCTTTTCACGCTACCATACATATTTTCTTCCAGTCTTGGTGTGGCATAGGGGAGATAAAAGCAAGTATCAATTATGTCGTCTACCAAATCTGACGTAATCTCCCTGCCATCAATTGCCGCCATATGTATATTTTTAACGATTTCATGCATTACATTACCATATCCTAATGCTGGTATCAACGGTTGCACAAATCCGTAAAACATAGATAACTTAAACCGATACGGACATTCAAAATAATCCTCCAACAAAGAAAAATTTAATGAAAGTGACATACTTTCCTTACGCAACATTGGTAAATGCGCAGAGTTATATTGTATATTTCCATCATATTTTACAAGATACGAGGAATCTCTTGCTTCTGTCAGAAATTCCGAAACATGTTTGTCCCTTGTATTCTTGGAACGTGACAGATACAAATACTTCTTCGCTCTGGTAACTGCAACATAAAATAATTTTCTTTCCTCCTCAACATCTCCATCAAAACGCTCTGCATCTGTTATCCAATCCCGATCCAGAACATGCCATATTCCTTTTCCACCTATTCGCTGTGCTGGAAAAAAGTTTTTATTCAACTGCGGAATAAATACTGCCGCATACTCAAGTCCCTTTGCCTGATGTACTGTCATAATACTAACTGCATCGGGTTTTGTATAGGAATTTGACAGGTGTCCCTCTGGATAATATCCCGTTGCTGTATATTTGAGAAAGGAACAAAAATTCGTAAGCTTTGACTTTGGCTTCAACGTATAATTGATAACCTCATAATCTGCAATGACTTGACTGAATTTTCCTAAATTGTATAGTATGATTTCCGTCTCTATCCGCCCGTCCTCGACAAGCGATAACTTTCCAAGAAAATCATGATATATCTGCTGGAGATTTAGGTCTAAATATAATTTCAATTCCTTAACATCAATCACTGCAAGCACTTGAAGGCAATCTGCCAACTCCTTTTTATCAAAAGGATATTCCACCTGCAGCCATTTCTGATATAGTTCTGTAGCCGTCAATTCTCCATTCAAATAATCATAGATGCCTTTTGCCGCCTGACATTCTCTTGTGCTAAACAACTCATTCATCCCCTCTACGACATAAGGTATCCCATGTTCTTCTAACTTTTCCGCAATCTGTGTGCTTACTTTCTTCTTCCGAAGCAAAATCGCCATCTCCGAATACGGTACTCCAATATCATGCAATTTATCTATTCTGCCTGCAATAAACTCATACTCCAGTTCCGTATATTCCCTTTCTTCATAAGCAATATCTCCGATATCATACGGTATCTGACAACTTGATTTCATCGTCTTTGACAATCGGTTATTATTATTCAAAATCACCCTTCTCGCCACATCCACAATGCCATCCGTACTTCTATAGTTTTCACCTAAGACAATGTAGTTGTCAATCTCATATCTCTCTCGAAACGTCAAAATATTTCGAGAATCACTTCCCCGAAACTGATAAATGGTCTGGTCATCATCCCCCACCACACACAGGTTAGCACCAAACTCTCTTATTTTCTGAATCAAACGTTCCTGTACCGGATTAATGTCCTGATATTCATCTACAGTCAAATACTTTATCTTATTCTTTACAATATCAGCAAACTCTCGGTTGTTCTCCAATTGATTTATCATTTCCCGCAATATCAGAGCATAGTCAAACTTCTTTTCAAAATATAATTTTTCTTGATATTTTTCAAATGCTGTTTTCGTGCTATCATTCCATTTATCCTGCTCAAACCAGTTTTCATTAAGTATATTCATGACACTGATAAACAAACCAGTCTCAACATATTTCTTCAAGTCCAGATCTCTCATGCCACATTCATCATAATATCTCTCAACAAACAATTTCGTATGTATCTCATCCAGCACATCATATTTCTGAAATTCTGGAATATATTCCTGTAGCATCTTAATACAAAATCCATGTATCGTCCCAATATACATATGTGCAAAATCTTTGGTATTGCCTAATTCCCGCTTTCCAATCTCATATATCCGACTTTTCAATTCCTCTGCCGCTTTTCTGGTAAAGGTAAACGCAACAATATTTTCCGGCGAAACATCTGGTTTTGATTTAAGAATATTGACAATTCGTCTTGTAACAACACCTGTCTTTCCCGCACCAGCACAGGCTATGATTTCCAAATCATCATCAATACTCTCAACTGCTTTTTTCTGCATTGCAGATAAACCATCCAGCAAACTCATGTATCTTTCTCCTTGATCGTACTACAAATAGTCCATTCTATATTGGCAAAACGCTTTCGTATCACTATTTCTCTTCACCACATCAAAATGAGGATTTCAGCTAATTCTCTTATTATCAACATTATTCCTTAAATAGAATAATGACCTATTGTATAGTTTAACATAAAAAGGAACTGAAATAAAGGCAAATCTGAACCTAGGTAATGAAAGTTTAAAATTTTCTTTTCTCCCGAAAATGTCACCCTGTGGCATTTTCGCCAGATACGCATTTTGTATCACAAAACGCTACTGGTTAGGGGTGCCCACCCCTAAGACCCCATATCCCTGCCCAAAAGGATGGAAAAATGAGATATTTCCGCCAGTGATAGAACAGATATAGCTCATATAGAGTCCTATTCTAAAATCTTTTATTCAAAACTAAAAGAAACAGATAGCGCAAAATACACCTCTACCTGCTTCACTTTTCATATTACGATTCCATCTTCAGCATCCACCCCTGCCTGCATTTCTCCACCTAAAACCAAACTGACATATTTCATTCTTTATAAGTCATTTCTCTCCTCTAAAGTTTCCTCTTTGACCATTTTATGTTCTTCAACTATTTCTTGGATAATTATTATATAATCTGAATAAAATTCATTTTTCAAATTATTACTTCTAATCTTAGTAGACACAATACATAAAAACATCAAGACTGACAGAAGCATAATGACTGCGCCCCAAGCATAAAACCACATACCTGAATATAAATTTTGCTCCAATGTCTCATATATCATTTTTGCATTGTATCCTGTATACTCCAAAAACTCTTCATCTATCAACGTATTTATTGAATTGTTATAAGTATTAATAACGTTGACCACCGAAAATACAAATGTATATATAATCGTAATAAAAACTGTTAATAACGGAATTGTGCAGCTATTCCATATTTCCTTTCTGCTCATAATTATATTTTTTTCACGTTTCAAATAATGAATAAAGTTTTTCAATGTCGATTCTGTATATTTTCTTCCACCATATTTCTCACAAACATAACTATGCCATTCACAATAATTTTGATATAATGATTTTTCCTCCCCTATTTCACTATAAATTGTGAATTCTTTATCTATGTTAAATCCATACACAAATTCATTAAACCTTTTCATCTAAAACCTCATTTATACTTTTGCTTATATCAAATATGTAACTTTGTTTTTTTCCTCTACCTTATATTATACCCTAAAACCAGCAAAGTCACAAGCATCTGTCTACAGCTATACAGGGCAACAGCATTTACTTTTCAGGAGAAAACAAAATCTTTAAAAACAACTCAGGTTCGAGAGCAGCTTTAAACATTAATCTTTTTTTGCTAACTCGTCCATACTGTGCTTGTGAAACAAGGTTTAGGGCGGTTTTCCGAAGTATATTAAGATTAAGCGGTGAATTGTCCTTCCTTGCCCTTGATGCATCCTCACGGAATATTACATCAAGACACCAGTGGAGCTGGTTTTCTATAGACCAGTGTTTCCTCACGACA
>JAAVHR010000064.1 GCA_014799595.1 Clostridiales bacterium
CTTCACATGTAAATTGCCCAATTCCAATCCTGTTTTAGTCTTTTTTACGGTCTGCACAGCGGAGTGTGCAGACCTACCTGCACTGTTACAACAAAATACACATTTTGAGACACTCTGTCTTTCATTATATCCTAGATATTCCATTTTGTCCATGTGTGGAGTTATGAATCAAAAGATTATTAATATTTGTTACTGTTCACACTTCAGTGCAAACAATAACGGAATCCAGCCTATTATAATTCGCCTTCAGCGAAAGGCTGGATTCTTGCCTATTTCACATTTTTGGCACATAGCTTGACAGCAAGTGTCAAGCTTGTGAGTGAACAATAACTAATATTTTACATGCCAATCTATATATTTTTTAGTTATATGGACAATCCCTTTTTTTTGTGATAAAATCTTATAAATCAAGTAAAAGTCTATTAAATAAGGAGGCTGAATTTCATGCAAAAAAACAAAAAAACTTTTTTAGAAGTAATTGGAGGAATCATCTTCTCTCTTTCTTTTCTTCATGCTGTAAACCGTCTAATGTTCTTTCTGGCGACCGTAAAAGAACATTTATTTACTAGAAATGGAGAATATTACAAACACCCTTCTGGTCGTATGTTTTATACAAAAACAGGAAGTGGTTCACCAATTTTGCTTGTTCATGATTTGAATCCAACTAGTTCTGGATATGAATGGACTGAAATTGTTGATGAACTTTCCCAAAAACACACTGTTTATACTGTTGACTTATTAGGATGTGGCCGCTCAGATAAACCAAATATTACCTATACCAGCTATTTATATGTACAACAGCTTTCTAGTTTTGTACGGGACATTATTGTAGATGCTCCAGAATGTATTGTTACTGGTGAATCTTCTGCTTTGGCAATCATGACTGCCAAAATGTACCCGAATTTATTTAGTAAGATTACTTTAGTAAACCCAACCCATTTTGATGAGGTAAAAAATTTTCCTGGATATTTAGATAGAATTTTAAAAAATATATATGAATTACCAATAATTGGAACATTTTTATATAATTTATCCACATCCAGATCTCACATTTTAAAAGTATTTCATACTGAATATTTCTTTTCAAAAGAAAAGAGTGCTTTAAAATATATATCCAGATATCATGAAGCAGCACATCTTAAAGGAAGTTCTTGCAAATATTTATACGCAAGCCAACGTTGTCACTATCTTGGATGTAATGTAACATCTGCTTTTGCCAACATTAATATTCCAATTAACGTTATTTTCGGAGATGCTATGCCCTATACAGAAGATATGTGGGATTATATAATCAGCCTAAATCCATCTGCTAATGTTTGTACCATTTCTAACGCAGCATATCTTCCTCAATTGGAACATCCAAGAACATTTATAAAAGTTCTTGAGAAAGAATAACCTAAGATTATTTATGCTTAATAGGTCAATTAACGATGATTGCAGACCGCTGATAAGTACACTAGCTATGATAGCAGCGGTCTGTAATATAAATCATAAATTACTTTTATATAAGTATAATAATAAAAAAACTATGAGAGGATGATTTTTATGAAAACACGTTTACTTAACTATCTCAATGATACAGATAATCTCCTAAAAAATCAAAACTACTCTTATGAGGAATGGCAAAAAATAAAGAAGGAGCATTTAACCCAACTCTCCTTCTTTCAACATGAACGTCTCATTCATCTGATTGTAACCATAACTTTTGCTCTTCTTGAAATGCTATCCCTCATGCTTGTTATGTTCCAATTCTCTATTTTAGCATTGCTTTTTTCATTGGTTATCTTAATTTTATTAATTCCATACATTAGTCACTATTATCTTTTAGAAAATGGTGTACAAAAAATGTACAAACAGTATGATGAAATTGTATCACACTTATAGAAATGAAATATTTATAAAGAAAAATATTACCTTCCAAGAGGTTCCTTAGAAGGTTTTCCTCCCATTCTTGGATATTTGTTCTTAGTAGATTGTACTTTTTCTACAATTACAAGACTTCTTCCAATATCCGAATCTGGAAGTAAAAACTCCTTTACTTCCAATAGATTACCTCCTAGTATTTGTATTGCCTTCTTGGATTGTTCCAATTCTTCTGTAATTTCTCCTGATTTATAGGGAATAAACTTACCACTTCTCTTTACATAAGGAATGCAATATTCTGACAAAGTTGCTAAATTGGCTACTGCACGGGACACTACATAATCAAACTTTTCTCTAAACTCTTGTTTTTTTGCAAATTCCTCTGCTCTTCCATGATATGCTTCTATTTCTTTAAGCCCCAAATTCTCTATTACTTCTTGCAAAAATTTAATCCGTTTATTTAAAGAATCCAACAATACAATCTGCAAGTTTGGAAATGCAATTTTTAAAGGAATTCCAGGAAATCCAGCTCCCGTTCCCATATCCAATATTTTCAATGGTTCAGATAAATCTATTGCTTTTACTAAAGCTAAACTATCCACAAAATGTTTTTGTACAACTTCTTCCCATTCTGTAATTCCAGTAAGATTCATTACTTTATTTTTTTCAATTAAAAGTTCATAATACTGGATAAATTGCTGTATTTGTATTTCACTTAACTCTATATTCCATTCCTTCAAGGAGGAAACAAATTTGTCTGTTTGATACATAAATTACTCCTTCTGATTTATCTGCGTAACTGTTCAGAACCATGAACAGTTACTTATCTACTTTCTAAGTATACCAGTAACACAGAAATATCTGCTGGAGATACTCCAGAAATACGGGATGCCTGCCCTACTGATGCTGGACGGATTGCCTGCAACTTTTGCTTTGCCTCAATACGAAGGCTATACACTTGATTATAGTCAAGACTCTCTGGAATTTTTTTATTTTCCAATTTTTTAAAATGTTCTACCTGCTTCATTTGACGTTTAATATAACCTTCATACTTTAAGTTAATGTTAACCTGCTCTATCACATCTTTTGGAAGAGGTTTTCTTTTTGTATCAATTTCTTCCAACATTTCATAAGTAAGTTCCGGTCTCCTAATTAATTCAGCAATAGTAGCACCAGAATTCAATGGAGTACTTCCATTTGCTTCTAAAATAGCATTAACTTTAGCATTTCCACCAACTGTAGCCTTCTCGACTCTTGTTAATTCTTCTTGAATCATTTGTTTTTTCGCCAAAAACTTTTCATAACGTTCTTCATTAATTAATCCAATTTCATGTCCAATCTCAGTAAGACGCATATCCGCATTATCCTGACGAAGCAATAATCGGTACTCTGCCCTTGAGGTCATCATACGATATGGTTCATGAGTTTCTTTTGTTACCAAATCATCAATTAGCACACCAATATATGCCTGAGAACGGTCTAAAATAAGCGGTTCACGTCCAAGAATTTTTAATCCTGCATTGATTCCTGCAATTAGACCTTGAGCTGCTGCTTCCTCATAACCTGAACTTCCATTAAATTGCCCTCCACTAAATAGACCTTCAATCTTCTTAAATTCCAAAGAAGGTTTTAGTTGCGTGGCATTGATACAATCATATTCAATAGCATAAGCATTACGGACGATTTTTGCATTTTCCAGTCCTGGTACAGAACGATACATTTTATATTGTACATCTTCTGGAAGAGAACTGGACATTCCTCCTATATACATTTCATTTGTATAATTTCCCTCTGGCTCAATAAATACCTGATGACGTTCTTTATCGGCAAAACGAACCACTTTATCTTCTATAGATGGACAATATCTTGGGCCTGTTCCTTCAATATTACCAGAATATAAAGGTGAACGGTCTAAATTACTGCGAATAATCTTATGTGTTTCTTCATTTGTATAAGTAAGCCAGCAAGATACTTGTTCCTTCTTTATATCTTCTGGTGTATTGGTAAAAGAAAATGGTACAACTTCTTCGTCCCCAAATTGTTCTGTCATTTTACTAAAATCTATAGAACGTTTATCAATTCTTGCTGGCGTTCCTGTCTTAAAGCGATACAATTCTATACCCAATTCTCTTAAAGATTCTGACAAATGATTTGCAGCAGAAAGACCATTTGGTCCTGTATAATTACTTACATCCCCATATACACAACGAGCCTTTAAATAAACACCAGTACACAACACTACTGTCTGACATGGATAAATTGCATCAGAAAAAGTCTGTACACCTGTAACCTTTCCAACCTCCACTAAAATCTTGGTAACTTCCGCTTGTTTTACAGTAAGATTTTCTGTATTCTCTATTACTTTTCTCATTTCAGTGGTATAATCCTGTTTGTCTGCCTGGGCACGAAGAGAGTATACTGCTGGTCCTTTTGATTTATTTAACATCTTTGACTGGATATAGGTTTTATCTATATTTTTTCCCATCTCTCCGCCTAATGCATCAATCTCCCGCACTAAGTGCCCTTTTGAACTACCACCAATATTAGGATTACAAGGCATTAAAGCAATACTATCCATACTAACAGTGAACATGATTGTCTGCAATCCAAGCCTTGCTGCAGCCAAAGCTGCTTCACATCCAGCATGTCCTGCACCAACTACACAAACATCATAAGCTTCATATTCGTAAGCCATCTTTATCCTCCTTAATCCACAATCATTTTCCCATGTAACTGTTCAGTACCTAAACAGTTACTTTCCCATACAAAATTCAGAAAATATTTTATTTACCAAATCTTCTTCTACTGTTTCTCCTATAATCTCACCCAAAACTTTATAAGCATTCATCAAATCAATAGAATAAAAGTCTTCTGGCATACCATTATGAATACTTTCCCTTACTTGCTTCAGACTGTCTATACTTTCCTTGATAGCCGCCTTGTGCCGTACATTGGTAATATAAACCTCATCATTAAAAGAAATCTCTCCCTCATAGAACATATTTTTTATCATATTCTCCAATTCCTGCATCCCTTTTTGAAGTTTTGCAGAAATATCTACAATTGGAGATTCCTTATCACTATACTTTTTCATAGCAAGTATAATATCTTCCTTTGACACCATTTCTTTTAAATCTATTTTATTACGCAAAATGATTGCTTTTCTATCTTTTATAAATTCCATTACAGTATCATCATTTTCATCTAATGCTTTTGCAGAGTCCACCACATATAAAATTAGATCTGCCTGCTCTGCCTCATTTCTTGCTCTTTCTACACCAATCTGTTCTACTACATCTTTTGTTTGCCGGATTCCTGCTGTGTCCATAATATTTAATAAAATACCATCAAACACAATTGTTTCTTCCAAGGTATCCCTTGTAGTCCCTTCAATATCCGTTACAATAGCTCTGTCTTCTTTCAGCATTCCGTTTAATAAAGAAGACTTTCCTGCATTTGGTTTTCCAATAATTACTGTATTAATTCCCTCTTTCATCAATCTTCCATGTTCGGAAGACTGATATAACTTGTCTAACTTTTTAAGATTACTCTCTACATTAGAAAGTAATGTATTATCAAACCCATCTATATCAATATGTTCAGGATCATCTAATGCAGCTTCAATAAATGCTACATCTCTTAAAATATTCTCCCGGATCTCAACTATTTTTTTCTGTACACTTCCCTTTAATTGATCAATGGAACTTTGTAATGCATAATGATTTTTTGATTGAATTACATCAATTACTGCCTCTGCTTGTGATAAATCAATTCTTCCATTCAAAAATGCTCTTTTCGTAAACTCTCCTGGTTCCGCCACTCTGGCACCATATTTTACTGCTGTTTCTAATACCTTTCTGGTTACCATCATGCCTCCATGACAATTAATTTCTACTACATCTTCCTTTGTATAGCTCTTTGGTCCTTTCATAATTATAACAAGAACTTCATCTATCATTTGTTCTCCATCAAAGATGTATCCATAATGCACTGTATGACTTTTTTGTTCTGATAATTTCTTCTCTCTCCCCTTAGATTGATAAATCTTATCAATTATAGAAAATGCTTCATCACCACTAATACGAACAATACTAATTCCAGCATTACTCATCCCTGTTGCAATTGCAGCAATTGTATCTGATTTCATTCATTTCCTCCTTTCATTTTTGGTAGCACCAGCTAAACCAGGCATATACATTTACTATGTAAAAAATTCTTATAAGGTAAAAAGGGGTTTTTCAACCCCTTTTTTATTTCCCTATATTCGTTATCCTCAATTATTCACGACTTATATTGCAGACCGTGAATAATCTCGGATTATTCTTCTGATATAGTCTCTGTTTCTTTATTCTCAAATGAGTTGTGATTATATCCACCCCGATTGCTATGATAGCTATTATTATAATTTCTGTTATATTTCTTATAACCACTAGAACGATTACCATAATCACGATAACCTTTTTTTGGAGCAATTATCACTTTTCGGTTTGGTTCCTCGCCTTCACTATAAGTCTCAACTGCTTTATCATATTGTAATGCAGAATGAATAATTCTTCTCTCATAAGGTGTCATTGCATCTAAAGTAACTGGTTGTTTTGTTTTCTTCACTTTAAAAGAAACATTCTTTGCCAAATTCTCTAAAGTAGCTTTTCTACGTGCTCTATAATTCTCACTGTCTAACTTAATTCTATAATAAGTATCACTTTGCTTATTTACTGCCAAATTGGTTAAATATTGTAATGCCTCTAAAGTCTGTCCTCTTCTGCCAATGAGTAATCCCATATCATTGCCTACAATATTAATATCCATTCTATTTTCTTCTTCATTACACTGAATTTCAAAAGAAGCATCAATTCCCATGTGGCTGCATACTTTCTTCAAAAAATCTTCTGCAACACCTGGAAGTGTTCTCTTTAACTTCACACGAATTTTTGCAGGCTTACTAAAGAAACCTAACAAACCACTACTTTCCTTTTCTATAACTTCATACTCAACTTTATCACTGGTAGTCTCTAATTTCTGTAAAGCTAAATCCAGTGCTTCATCTACAGTTTTTGCTGAAAATTCTACCCAATCCATGTTATTTATCCCCCTTATCTGATTGCTCCATCATGTGAGCAATAGAAGCAATGCTACCTTTTTTATAATTCATAGATTTGTTTTCTTTCATATTATTTTTCTTTGTATTTACATTTGATAAATCTTTCACAGAATTTGTTCTGGTTGTAGCGACATTTTTAATGCTTCCATTCGATACTTCCAGACCTAACTTCTCCCTCTTTTCTTTTGCTTTCTCCATATTCTTCTCAACCATTTCGTCTACATCCAGATTATCCATATACTTATTCACAAAGAATTGTTGTATAATACGGAATAGATTACTTGCAATCAAGTAAATACCCGCTCCAATTGGGAAAAACAAACAAAATATACCTGACATAATTGGCATAAACAAATTCATAGACTTCATGGAAGCGGCCATAGGATTATCTGGATCCATCTGTGAATTTTGACTCATTAAATGTGTTTGTATATATTGTAAAATAACAGATACTATCGGAATAATAATTCCAGGAAACATTTTTGTTGCTGGTGTCTCTGAAATATTAAGTCCTCCAAATACATAATTAATATGCATAATTTTATCTGCAATATTAGTAACCTCAGATGCCTGTCCATTTGCAAATAATTCTGCAAAAGCACTCCAATTGTCTCTACCAAATTTTGTTAATACATCAATAATGTAATTCTCATTCTCTTTAAGGGCATTAAAAAAATTGTCACCCCAGCCACTTGTCACAACTTTTAAATTAGCTGCATTGTCTGCTAAATATTGTAATGCATCATTATTATCTAAAGATAATTTAGCTACTTTATCATAAATATCATATATTTGATCCACATAAGCAGGAACTGCATAAATTACTCGATACAATGCCAAAAAAACAAACATTGTTATAAACATTGGCAAACATCCACCAGTAGGACTTGCACCATATTTATCATATAATGCTTTTGTTTCCTGCTGCTGTGCCATAACAGATGCATTATCTGTCTTTCCTTTATACTTTTGTGTGATCTTTGACAACTCCGGTTGCATTTTAGAAGACAACTTAGAAAACTTCTGCTGTTTAATCGTCAACGGAAGCATTATAAGATTCACAATAAAAGTAAATATAATTATATTAATTGCTACATTTTCAATACCCAAAATATTATATATGGCATTTAAAATCCATCCTAAAACCTTAGCAATTGGTCCTAGAAAACTTCCACCATACTGTGTCAAAAAAATATCGAACACGCTAAAATCCTCCTTGGCTCATATCCAGATTATGGAACCGGATCATAACCACCCTTTGCAAAAGGATTACAGCGCAAAATCCGCCAAATAGTTAATAAACTTCCTTTCATTACTCCATGCTTTTCTAATGCTTCTATTGCATATTGCGAACAGGTGGGAGTATAAATGCATGTACCATGCCCTTTTAAAGGAGATAAATACCTTCGATAAAGTTTTATAAAAAAAATCAATACTTTTTTCATTCCTCAATCATCTTCTCATCTAAAATTCTATGAAGCTTGCCTAAATGCAATATTGCACTGTTGATATCCCAATAGTTCTTACCTTTTGCCGTATTACGAGCGATCACAACAATGTCCCATCCACACTGTAACTTATCACCATTCAAACGAAAACTCTCCCGAATCAATCTTGTCAGCCGATGTCTAACCACACTATTACCAACTTTCTTGCTTACTGAAATTCCAAACCGATTCTTATTTAAATCATTTTTCATTATATACATTACTAGATATTTGTTGGCATAAGATTTTCCATTCTTGTACACCTTTTGAAAATCCTGATTTTTCTTTAATGCTTCTGACAATTTCAAAATCTCCAATTCTCTCTTATTTCCAATTTCCAAAATACTTCAAAAGAGTCTTAACCTGATAAACTTACAACTACTTTTTAAGTTAAAACAAAAGGTCACAAAAAATGCGACCTAAGCGGATAATTTCTTTCTTCCTTTTGCTCTTCTGCTAGCTAATACTTTTCTTCCACCTTTTGTACTCATTCTAGCTCTGAAACCATGAACTTTAGCTCTTGATCTCTTTTTTGGTTGAAATGTCATCTTCATCTTTACAACACCTCCTTATTAATTCTATTATTGTTCATCACTAGGCATATTAAGACTATTCTAGCTTAATATCATGAGATATTATATTATGAAAATTTCTTTTCGTCAAGTATTATTTTTTATTATAACTTAATAACTATGGTCTATCCACGACTACTGCATAAATTTATAAACTTATCCACATTTTGTTGATAAGTTGTGGATAAGATCTGTATTATTGTGTATAGACTTGTTAATTAGACATTATTTTCCTTGGTTTTTTCACATTTTTCGACAATGTTTACATTATTTACAAATTAATTCACATAATTGTGCATAACATGAGTATTTTTTTATTTTCACATAGATAACACATTTTTTCAACATATATTTTTGATTTTGTGGAATCTTTTTTTTTCATTTGTGGATAACTTTTGAAAAAAAACAGCTAAGCATTGAAAAAAAGTCCATTTTGTTATAAAATAAAGTGGTACAAATAGACATTTTTAGGTATATATTTTATTTTTCTACCTATTTATACTAATGATTTATAATGGTTTCATTTATTAGAATCCATTTTTACGAAATTAAAACGAAAGGAAGCCACTATCTTCTATAAAAAAGAAAGAATTTTTATAAGAAGATATTATGTCGTGATATATTGTGTGCATTTCCGACATAATATGCAAAGGGTATAAACATGAAAGATACGATTATTAAAAATTGGGATAATATTTTACAACATCTGAAAGTAGAACATTCGATTTCTGAAATTGTATTTAAGACTTGGATACAGTCTCTTCAAGTGTACTCTCTGAAAGACAATGTTCTTACTATATCTATTGACGATTCCCGTGTTGGAGATGGCAAGAAATATATCACTTCAAAATTTGCTGTTCCACTTCAGGTTTCTATTGAGGAAATTATAGGTGAGAGTTTTATTTTGGAATTTGAACTTGCCAAGGATTTAAAAAATCGTGCAATACCAGAGGATATTATAGAACCATCCTCTGACCAAAATCCTGACAATTATTCGAATATTCCTCAGAATATTGCCTCCTTCCTAAATCCTCGTTATACCTTTGATACATTTGTGGTAGGAAGTAACAATAGTCTGGCACACGCAGCCTCTCTTGCTGTAGCAGAGAATCCGGCTGAAGTCTATAATCCTTTATTTATATATGGAGGTGTGGGGCTGGGAAAGACTCACTTAATGCATTCCATTGCCCACCACATTCTCCAACATAATCCTAGTACCCAGGTACTTTATGTAACAAGTGAGGTATTTACCAATGAACTGATTGAAGCCATCCGTAACCGTTCGGATACCAGTTCCATTCAGGAATTTCGCAAGAAATACCGTAATATAGATGTTTTATTAATTGATGATATTCAGTTTATTATAGGAAAAGAAAGTACTCAGGAGGAGTTCTTTCATACCTTTAATACATTACATGGGTCTAAAAAACAAATTATTATTTCTAGTGATAAGCCACCTAAAGAATTTGAAACTCTAGAAGAACGTCTTCGATCCCGTTTTGAATGGGGGCTTCAAGTTGATATTCAGGCTCCTGATTATGAGACCAGAATGGCGATCTTAAGAAAAAAAGGTGAAATTGAAGGCTATACCATTGATGATGAAGTTTTACGTTACATTGCAAGTAATGTAAAATCCAACATTCGTGAAATTGAAGGGGCTCTTACTAAAATAGTTGCGGTTTCCCGGCTCAAGAATACAGAGGTAAATGTGGTTCTTGCAGAAGAAGTTCTTAAGGATTTAATTTCACCAGACAGTAAAAGAAACATTACTGTTGAATATATAACAGAAGTTGTTGCAGATCATTTTGATATTACAGTAAGCGATATTCTTTCTTCAAAGAAGAGCCGTAATATCGCATATCCACGACAAATCTGTATGTATTTATGTAGAGTACTAACTGGAAATTCACAGAAAGAAATCGGTGCTAAACTTGGCAAAAGAGATCATTCTACTATTATACATGGTATCAATAAAATTACTGCGGATCTAAAAACAGACACAGCTTTACAAAACGTTGTAGAGATCCTTAAGAAAAAAATTAGTCCACAATAGGCTGTTTATTTTTATGTGATTTAGGTGTGGATAACTTTTCCAATTTTTTTCAAGTTATCTTATCCACATTTTTATAACTGGTTATTTATTCTGTTTCCACACAGTTACAATTTCCGTATTCCCTTTTATTTTCTGGGTTACAGCGGTTATTCACATTTTCACAGCCCCTATTATTACTGATACTATAATTTATTTATATTTATCTTTAAATTCAACCTGAAAGGAGTTTCACAAAGTTATGCACATTATATGTCACAAATCTGATTTATTAAACGGAGTTAATATCGCCCTTAGAGCAGTTTCTTCCCGTACTACATTGCCTATTTTAGAATGTATTGTTATTGAAGCTATGAATGATACCATTAAATTAATTTCAAATGATCAAGAAATAGGTATTGAAACAATTGTAAAAGGTACTATTGTTTCTCCAGGTAGTATTGCTATTAGTGCTAAAATATTCTCAGATATTATTCGTAAGTTACCAGAAAGTGATATTACTTTTATGTCAGATGAATCCAATAAAGCATTTATTCAATGTGAGAAAGCAAAATTTAATTTATCTGGAAAATCTTATGAGGAGTTTCCGTTATTGCCTCAGATTGAAAAAAATAATTCTGTTACTATTTCTGATTTTGCTTTAAAAGAGATTATTCATCAGACCGTTTTTTCTATCTCAGATAATGAAAGTAACCGGATTATGACTGGTGAGTTATTTGAGATTCATGGTGATACATTTAAAGTAGTTTCATTAGATGGTCATAGAATTTCTATTCGTAAAATTCAACTGCATGACCAGTATCCTGATATGAAAGTTATTGTTCCAGGTAAAACATTGAATGAAATCAGTAAAATTTTATCTGGTGATGTAAATAAGACAGTAGAAATGTATTTTACAGATAAACATATCTTATTTGCTTTTGATAATACTACAGTATTATCCCGTCTTATTGAAGGAGAATATTATAAAATTGAACAAATGCTTTCTAACGATTATGTAACGAAAGTTACTGTAAAAAATCATGAATTTTTAAGTTGTATTGACCGTGCTTCATTGCTTATTAAAGATGCAGATAAGACTCCAATTATTATTAATATTACAGAAGATACAATGGAGCTTAGAATCAATTCTTCGATTGGTTCCATGAAAGAGGAAATTGAATACAAAAAAGAAGGAAAGGACATTATGATTGGCTTTAATCCAAAGTTTCTTATGGATGCACTCCGGGTAATTGATGATGAAGAAATTGAGATTTATCTCTTTAATCCAAAAGCACCTTGCTTTATAAAAGACAAAGAAGAGAGCTATATTTATTTAATTTTACCAATTAACTTTAATGTGGGTGAATAAAGTGAACAAAATTTCATGAAAGGGATATATGGAAAATATGGATACCATTGAACTTAGAGATGAGTATATTAAGCTTGGACAAGCATTAAAAGCTGCTGGAATGGTGGGTTCTGGTGTAGAGGCTAAAATAGTGATTCAAGATGGATTAGTAAAGGTAAATGGTGTTGTTGAATACCAGAGAGGCAAGAAATTATACAATGGAGCAGTCATAGAATTTGAAGGACAGACTGTAAAAATAGTAGGATAATTATGTATATAAAATCAATTGAGTTACAGAATTTTAGAAATTATGACAACTTATATATGGAATTTCACCCAGAAAAAAATATACTCTATGGAGATAATGCCCAAGGAAAAACAAATATTTTAGAGGCACTTTATTATTGCGGCATGACAAAATCCCATAAAGGAAGTAAGGAAAAAGAAATTATCAAATTAAATACAAGTGAATCCCATATACGTATGTTAATTGAAAAAAAAGGTGTGGAAAGACGAATTGATATGCATTTGAGACGAAATAAGGCAAAGGGTGTAGCCATTGATGGTATTCCCATCCGTAAATCCAGCGAGCTATTTGGTCTTGCAAATATTGTTTTTTTTTCACCTGAGGATCTTGGGATTATCAAACATGGACCAGGAGAGAGAAGAAGATTTCTGGATATGGAATTATGCCAATTAGACAAGGTCTATTTGCATAATTTGGGAGAATATAACCAGATAGTAAATCAGAGAAATAATTTATTAAAACAAATTCATTCTGATAACCATTTAATAGATACTTTGGATATTTGGGATAGCCAGCTAATAGAGTATGGTGTGCAAGTTATTAAACGTAGGCAGTCCCATATCAAAAAAATGAATGAGATTATTACACCTATTCATGAAAAACTTTCTGGAGGAAGAGAACATTTGTACTTAGAGTATGATGCAAATGTTTTAGGGGAAGACTTTTCTTTGAAAGTCTGCCAGAACAGAGAAAAGGATTTGTACCAAAAGGTTACAACGGTTGGTCCACATAGAGATGATCTCCGTTTTTGTATTGGAGATATTGATATCCGAAAATATGGATCTCAGGGACAGCAAAGAACATCTGCATTGTCACTTAAATTGGCTGAAATTGAACTTATCCGGCAATCAGTAGGAGAGAATCCTATTCTACTTCTGGATGATGTATTGTCAGAATTAGACAGAAACAGACAGAATCATTTACTAGATAGTATTCAAGATATTCAGACAATTATTACATGTACTGGTCTGGAAGAATTTATTCAGGAGAGATTACAGATTAATCAAGTATATAAAGTTGTGAATGGTACTATTACAAAGGAGAATTTGACTGTCTGATTACAGATATTGGTAAAGTAGTATAGAAGGAGGAAGCATATGAATCAGGAATACGGTGCTGACCAGATACAGATTTTAGAAGGATTAGAAGCAGTTAGAAAAAGACCGGGAATGTACATTGGAAGTACTTCCATCCGTGGCTTACATCATTTGGTGTATGAGATTGTAGATAATTCTGTAGATGAGGCTTTAGCAGGATTTTGTACAGAAATACAGGTATTTATTAATGAGGATAATTCGATTACAGTAACAGATAATGGACGTGGTATTCCTGTTGGAATTAATCAGAAGACTGGCTTGCCTGCCGTTGAGGTAGTATTCACCATTTTACATGCTGGTGGAAAATTTGGTGGTGGAGGATACAAAGTATCAGGAGGTCTTCATGGTGTAGGTGCATCTGTTGTAAATGCACTTTCTGAGTGGTTGGAAGTAGAAATCCATACTGAGGGAAAGATACATAAGCAAAGATATGAAAGAGGAAAAGTTATATATCCTCTTAAGGTTATAGGAGAAACCCAAAAGCAAGGAACCAAAGTTACATTTCTTCCTGATAAAGAAATGTTTGAAGAAACCATTTTTGACTATGAGACACTTCGCCAGCGTTTAAGAGAAATGGCTTTTTTAACAAAGGGATTGAAAATTATACTTACAGATAAAAGATTGGAAGAACCAAAAGTTCGGGAATTTCATTATGAGGGCGGTATTAAAGAATATGTACAATATTTGAATCGGCATAAAGAGCCATTGTATCCTGAAATTATATATTGTGAAGGTGAAAAAAATGGTGTTAGTGTAGAGGTGGCTCTTCAACATAATGACTCTTATACAGAAGGATGCTACAGTTTTGTAAATAATATTACAACACCTGAGGGCGGAACTCATCTGTTAGGATTTAAAAATGCATTGACTAAGACATTTAATGATTATGCCAGACAGCAGAAATATCTAAAAGATAATGAGCAAAATCTTTCCGGAGAAGATATTCGGGAGGGATTGACAGCAATTATTAGCATAAAAATAGGGGAACCACAGTTTGAAGGACAGACAAAACAGAAATTAGGAAACAGTGAAGCCAGAGGTGCAGTGGAAAGTATATTTGGAGAACAGCTTATCTATTTCTTGGAACAGAATCCAAATGTAGCAAAGGCAATCTGTGAAAAAGCTGTACTTGCACAAAGAGCAAGGGATGCTGCAAGAAAAGCAAGAGATTTAACAAGAAGAAAAACTGCTTTGGAGGGAATGAGTCTTCCAGGAAAACTTGCAGATTGTTCTGATAAGAATCCTGAGAATTGTGAAATTTATATTGTGGAGGGAGATTCTGCGGGAGGTAGTGCAAAGACAGCACGTTCCAGAGCAACCCAAGCCATTCTTCCACTTCGTGGTAAAATTCTGAATGTAGAAAAAGCTCGTTTAGATAGAATTCTGGTCAATGAAGAGATCAAAGCAATGATTACAGCTTTTGGAACTGGAATTTATGATGATTTTGATATTTCAAAGTTGAGGTATCATAAGATCATTATCATGACAGATGCGGACGTAGATGGTGCACATATTAGTACATTGCTCCTTACATTTTTCTATCGTTTTATGCCTGAACTGATAAAGCAGGGGTATGTGTATCTGGCACAGCCTCCACTTTACAAGGTAGAGCGTAATAAAAAGGCATATTATGCATACAGTGATGATGAATTAGCAAAAATTCTAAATGAAATAGGCAGAGATAATAATAATAAAATTCAGCGTTACAAAGGATTGGGTGAGATGGATGCAGATCAGCTATGGGAAACAACTATGGATCCAGAAAAGAGAATTCTTCTAAAAGTGGTAGTGGACGAAGAGCAAGAGGCAGAAATTGACCTTACCTTTACGACTCTTATGGGAGATAAAGTAGAACCAAGACGAGAATTTATTGAGGAAAATGCGAAATTTGTAAAGAATTTGGATATATAAAAGATAGGTAACTATTCAGGTAGACACACGCATTTACTGCGTGTGTCGTAAGAAAAATTAAATTTTGTAGTGTTTAAGCCCTTCGCCAAGGGCGAATTATTATGGGCTTAAACGTAACTGTTCATGATTCTGAACAGTTACAAAACACCCATGCCTTGTAAGCTGCGGTATCACCATAAATATATTCGCATGGGTGTTTCGTAAACGAGGATGCACACAAGTGCAAAAACAGCACTTGGTGCTTTACGAACCTTGCAGCAGAGTGCAAGGTTCTACCTAAAAAGAGTGAATATATAGAAAAA
>JAAVHR010000065.1 GCA_014799595.1 Clostridiales bacterium
CCAAGTAACAGTTCAGGTAGGTCTGCACACTCCGCTGTGCAGACCGTAAAAAACACTAAAACAGGATTGGAATTGGGCAATTTACATGCGAAGCTTGCCCAATTCTATAACAGGTCAGCCCCTCGGCTGAACTGTTACTAGCCAAGAATCCAGCCTTTCGCCAAAGGCGAATTACAAATAGGCTGGATTCCGTTACTGTTAGCACCGTAGGTGTGAACAGTAACATGAAATCTTGTGACATCCCAGTTTTTTCTACATGCCCAGTTGCAAACTAACTCCTGGATAATAATGTGTTAGAATCTCTTTATAAGAATACCCCTTTTCTGCCATTACTTTTGCCCCATTCTGACTCATTCCAACTCCATGTCCATACCCTCCTCCATATAAATGGAAAGATATATTTGAATTCTTATTTTCCTCTTTTATAATGAAAAATCCGCTTGGAAGCATAGACATGCCTTCTATTTTACTTTTATCTGCGCGATGAATTGTAGATGAAGATGGAGTTAATAATAGTCTTACATTATATTCCGATAGAACCTTTATTATTGCACTGCTCCCTTTTATCTCCAATGCTTTTATTACACCTCCAGTACCTCTTTCCAGTACTCGTATGCTTTTTACATCTCCTACCGTGGAAATTGCCCTACTTTTATATGTACCATCCTTCTTTTTTGTTAAGATTAAATCTTTATTCTTTTTATATCTTTCTGCAAGATTTTGATTCACAGAAGCCGTGATCTGCTCTTTTGTTAAAGTTACCTCCCAACGATACCATGCAAACTCTTTATCAAAACTATCAAATTCTTTATTCAAGATAAATTTCTCAAAATTCTTTTCTTTTTCCAAATGGAGATTTTTTTTACTATCATTTTGTACTCTTCCTGTTAAATACTCTCCCTGTACACCTCCCTGCCACACATCTTGTGCAGAAGCCGTGTGTCCACAAGATGTAGAGAAGTAATAAGATGTAATGATTTCCCCATCACAAACCATAACCATCCCCTTTGTATCATCCACAGCCTGCATAGTTTCTTTACATTCTGGTGTATTATTATATACCTGATAGGAAACACTGTCATCCACATGTGCTCCCAAACTGCCACAATCATTGTACATAAACTGCTTATAAGCATAACTTCTAGCACAGATTGCCTGCACCTTCAATGCCTCTTGCCCGTAAGAAACTGGCATTTCGCTCCCTATTACACCATAAAGATATTTTTCCAGCTCTATTTCATTAATGATTACAAGCCCCTTAGTTTTTTTTCTGATTTCTATGGTTCCTTGATATGCTGGATTTTTTCCATTTCTTTTCACAGAAAGAAGGCTTACTTTTCCCCCCTTGTCTGGCACCACTTTTAAATATTTATTTTTATGAAATATATCATTTCTTGTATCAATTGTTACTTTCTCTCCTTTTTTGTACTCTTTTTTTGTTTTACCATATCGAACAGTAAAATCTTTATTCGCAGTAAATATTACCTGTTCGTGGTATTCGCTGGAATAATCTGTATTTTTAATTAACACCCGAATATTCTTAATCTCTGCAGGTTCTAAAATTAATCCTGCACAAATTTTTCCATCTGCAACAACAAAGGCTGTATTATCATACCCAACTACTATATTCTCCCGCTCTGCCTGCTCTACCTGATCATAAGGAACCGTAATTGTTTTAGATGATTCCCCGGCATCTCCATCCCCTTTTGCTACTTCTCCCCCATAAGTCTTATATACTTTGAATCCTTTACCTATCGGAAGTTCTCCATACTGTTCCACTTCTATGGTATCTTCTGTCACAGAAAGCACTTTCCCCTCTATCGTATCCTCTTTTATGGTGATTTTTTCTACTACACCATTTTTTAACTTCAAATCTGCTACCACCCCTCCCAATTTCATGGTAGTTTTCTTTTTTAGTGGAAAAGTGCAAAGAGTTTTATCCACCAATGCAGTAATTTCCTTTTCTTTTCCCTCCACCAGCCAAATGTTGTATAGTGTGGCATTTTCACTGGCAGATTCCATTTCACCATACTCTACAATATTCTTCTGGTTTCTTTCATCTAAGTATACATTCAACACTAATATTGCTCCAAAAAGTACAATACTTACCAAAATGATAACACTTCTTTCTTTTGCTGTCATGAATACTTCCGTCCTTTCTCATCGTTGTTGTACGCTATAAATCACAACTTATTATCCTATGTTTATGCAGACAAACTTCCTTTCATGTCCATATATTTTTCTATATATTCACTATCTTCAGGTAGAACCTTGCACTCTGCTGCAAATTTCGTATAAGTGCCAAGTGCTGCTTTTGCACTTGTGTGCATCATCGTTTACCAAACTCCCATGCGGAATATATTTATGGTGATGCCTAATTGTGCGAGGCATGGGAGTTTTGTAACTGTTCAGAACCATGAACAGTTAGTGATTGTGGGAGTGCGTAGCACGTAGCAATCAACTTTCATTTTTCTACGTAAACACGCAGTAAATGCGTGTTTCTACCTGAATAGTTACATATTTTTAACTGCTCTGACCTTAAGAATATAGTAACACATTTTTCCTATTTTTTGCAATACACCCTTATTGCGAATAACAAACATTAAAACTATAGTATTGTTTTTGGCTAAAAATAACATAAATATGACAGTTCAGGTAGGTCTCGCACACTTCGTTGTGCAAGACCGTAAAAAAGGCTAAAGCAGAATTGAAATTGGGCAATTTATAATGCGGAACTTGCCCAATTCCGTAACAGTTTAGCCCCCTCGCTGAACTGTTGCACATAAATGTGAAATTTATGTGTTTTTTTCTCTTTATTATAGACAAATACTATAAAATTTGTTATCATAATAGAGTATTTTTGAATAAACTTTTTTCATATTTTATTTTCTCCTCTATTTTTTGTTTACAGTAATATATAGAGAAAAAGAACCAGATTAGCATACTCCTAGCTAATCTGGTTCTTTTATGATGGAAACAAAATTACTTATAACCTTATGCATAATGAGTCAATAAATATACCTGCAAATAATTTCCCTTTGTAGTACAGACTTTTTCATAAGAAAAAAGAGGGTACCGCACCATACGATACCCTTTATGTATTTATTGTAACTGTTAAAAACATGAATAGTTACTATTATCTTCTATACACATAATCTCCTTTACATCTTGGAGTTGCAGTTCTCAAATCAGCATTCTTTTTCTTTACTTTACTCTTAGGAATTGTTATAGAAATTGTCTTATTGCTACCTGAGTAAATGAATAAACTCTTCTTACCAATCGTCTGGCTTCCAATAACAGTTCCACTCTTACTTAATACACTAATGTTAAAATTTCTTAACTGTTCTACATTGTTCATAGAATTGTTGATAATCTGGACTTTACAAACTAACTGACCTTTTTTATCATAAGAAATCTTTGTAACATTAAAGTATACACCATATCCTACTTCACCGTTACTTGCAGAAGATGCAGTATATTCATTCTTCTTCACTGTAACATTACATGTTAATTTACATCCATCTACACTTGCAGTAATTTTTGCTTTTCCTGCTTTCTTTGCAGTTACAACACCTTTACTTGATACAGTTGCTACAGACTTTTTGTTTGTTTTCCAAGTAACTTTACCTGCTTTACCTGTTACGTTCAATGTTTTTTTCTGTCCTACAGTAATTGAAAAAGACTTAGCACTGAGCACTGGTTTTTTAACTGTTACACTACAAGTTAAAGTTGTAGCACCAATTGTAGCAGTAATGGTTGCTTTTCCTGTTTTCTTTGCAGTTACCTTGCCAGCACTATTTACAGTTGCCACAGATTTATTGTCTGAAGACCACTGTACTGCTTCTGTTGTTCCGGAAACAGTTAAAGTCTTTGACTGTCCTGCTGAAAGAGAAACCGAAGTAGCACTAATATTCACTGCATCCTCTACCCAGCCAAATACCATATAATTACCTGGATTATTGGATGAAATCTTAACTTGGTAACTTCCTGCTGGCAAGTTTCTATAGCCAAGAGAACTCCAATAAATAGAAGGCTCGTACTCATCCTGTTTCCATTCATTGCTGCTCATTGTAGCATTCGAATAACTTCCATCTCTTAAAGATGTAAGTACGACATCTACAGAAATACTAGGATCAATTACATCTACTTCTACCCAGAAATCCTTTGTTGAAGTTGTGGTAAAAGTATAAACATCACCAGTAGAACTAAATGTACCATTCTTTTCTACAAATAAATCTTCCTGTACTGCAGTTGCTCTTACTGTAGCTGCTTGTACTGTCATTTCACTTAAGGAACATGCTATGCATACTACCATAACCATGCAGAATGCTAGAACCTTGTTTGCAATTTTTCTTGTTTTCTTCATTTTTTTACTTCCTTTCTTTGAGTTTATACTACATTTTCATTGTATCATAATTCATGTTTTTCCACAATAATATTTTTTCTCTTTTTTAAATAATTTGTTACAGTTCATTACTATTCTCTAAACAATGGTGTAGAATAGTAACGGTCTCCACTGTCTGGAAGTAAAGCTACAATTGTTTTCCCTTTATTTTCTGGTCTTTTCGCCAATTGAATTGCGGCTTTAAGAGCTGCACCTGATGAAATTCCAACTAAAACACCTTCTTTTTTTGCAAGAAGTTTTGCAGTCTCAAAAGCCTCTTCATTTTCTATAGTAATAATTTCATCATAAATTTTAGTATTTAATACAGAAGGCACAAAACCAGCACCAATTCCTTGAATTCCATGTTTTCCAGGCTGACCACCAGAAAGAACTGGTGATGTAGTTGGTTCCATAGCAACAATCTTTACATTCTTATTCTGTTCTTTTAAATATTCTCCAACACCAGTTAGAGTTCCACCAGTTCCTACACCTGCTACAAAAATATCAACCTCCCCTTCTGTATCCTCCCAGATCTCTGGTCCAGTTGTTCTCTTATGCATAGCTGGATTCGCTCCATTGTCAAACTGTCCAGGGATAAAACTATTTGGAATTTCTTTTGCTAGTTCTTCCGCTTTTGCAATAGCACCTTTCATTCCCTTTGTACCTTCTGTTAAAACAATTTCTGCTCCATAAGCTTTCAAGATATTTCTTCTTTCCACACTCATAGTTTCTGGCATAGTAAGAATGACACGATATCCTTTTACGGCTGCAATAGAAGCCAAACCAATACCAGTATTTCCTGAAGTTGGTTCAATAATAACAGAACCTTCTTGTAACAATCCCTTCTCTTCTGCATCTTCTACCATTGCTTTTGCTATACGGTCTTTCACACTTCCAGCCGGATTCAGATACTCAAGCTTAACTAGAATCTTTGCTTCCAATCCCAATTCTTTCTCAACATTTACAATTTCCACTAATGGTGTTTTACCAATTAAATCTAATGTCCCCTTATAAATCTGTCCCATACTAACATCTCACCTTTCCATTATTTCTTAAAGCTTTAACGCTTTTATATATATTCCTATATATTTACTATGAATTAACTATTAGGCATATTATAGCCTCTGTATTTTTCTTTGTCAAGAGAGATTTTTAAGTTACTGTTAGCACCGTAAGTGTGAACCAATGTCATTTTGTTAACATCAATACATGATATTTCATCTTCGAATGATACACATCATCTGTAGAAAACCGTTTCGAGACCGTCAGTACTTAGGTGCTGTATTTTAGCACCTTATGTACTGCTACGGTTGAAACCGAGCGAAAGCGTGTTTTCGTAAGATATGTACATCATTCGAAGTATTCATAAGGTGTATCCGTTAACTAAATGACATTGACCTGTGAACAGTAACCTTTTATATTGTTATCCTCAATTATCTATCAAATATCCTATTCCTTTTTTTGTCTTTATAAAATCTACCACCCCAATTTCTTTTAATTTCTTTCGTATTCTGGTTATGTTCACTGTAAGAGTATTATCATCAATAAAATTTTCGTTATCCCACAATTGCATTATAATGGTATCCCTACTTACAATACTTCCCTTATTTTCCATAAGTAATGCTAAAATTAAAAATTCATTTTTAGAAAACTCTGCTTTCTCCCCCTGATATGTGACAGTAGCATCTAAAAGATTCAGTATTACATTTTTATGTTCTAAAACATTTATCTGCCCAGCATAAGAATAACTTCTTCGGATAATTGCCCCTATTTTTGCAGTTAACACAGTTAAGTCAAAAGGTTTTACAATAAAATCATCTCCTCCCATATCCATTGCCATAACAATATTCATATTGTCACTGGCAGAGGAAATGAATACAATTGGTATTTTAAATAACTTTCGGATTTCACTACACCAATAGAATCCATTATAATATGGTAATGTGATATCCATAATAATCAAATGTGGCTGTAATTCGATTATCTCCCCCAAAATATTCCGAAAATCTTTCACAATTTCTACCTGATATTCCCACCTTTCTAAGTGTTGCTGTATCTTTTTTGCTATATCCCCATCATCCTCTACCAAATATATTTTATACTTCTTTTCTTCCATCACTTCTCCCTCCTTATTTCTGTATTACAAAAAGAAATAGGGCAGATTCCTCTGCCCCATCACTAATCTCACACAATCTTTTGCAACTGCCTGCTATGTTCCTCTACAACACTCTTTAAAGAATCTACATCCGTCTCCAGTTGTTGCATTCTATCTACACCATCCCTATAACGATTAAAAGTAGATATATAACATCCTTCAATATTTTGTAGTCTAGGTTGAAAATCATTTTCTAATAGCAATTTAACACTCTGAATACCATCACTATGTACCATCAAGATGTCACTGTGTTCTTTTAAGGTATATTTTATATCCCTTATATCTTCACTGTGCTCCTTTAAGATGTCGCTGTGTTCTTTTAAGGTATATTTTATATCCCTTATATCTTCACTGTGCTCCTTTAAGATGTCACTGTGTTCTTTTAAGATTTTGCTATGTTCATCTAATGTATCCTTTATTGGTTTCAACTTTTGATCCATTATATCGGACATAGCTAGTAATAACTCTTTATTGCTCATACAGCCTCACTTCCTTTTGTATAAACACCCTCTATATTTCTAATTGTATGAAATATAGAAAAAGAAATCAAGTATTTTTTCTATTATTTTTACCAGTCAAAGTAACAGTTCAGGTAGGTCTGCACACTCCGCTGTGCAGACCGTATAAGCGATTAAAACAGGAAAAGGAATTGGGCAATTTATATGCAAAGCTTGCCCAATTCCGTAACAGGTCAGCCCCCGGCTGGACTGTTACCAGTCAAATAATATACGGCAAGTGCAGTACGATGAGAAAGTTGTTCCTTCTCTAAAATAGTGCTAATATAGTTTTTTACTGTTCCTTCACTGATAAATAACTTTGCTGCAATCTCTCTGTTTGAAAGCCCTTCTGCTACAGCTCTTATAATATCTAACTCTCTGACTGTAAATTTAGTGGCATCAAATCCCTTTCCAACGAATTCTTTCTCTTCTCTGCATACCTCTTCGTTTATCAGTTTGTCCAAAATATTTTCATCCATTACCCCCACACCATTATGAATAGATTTTATCATCTGCTTTAACTGGTCAGGGGTATGGTTTTTAATTAAATATCCCGCAGCTCCGTTTGCCATTGCTTTCTTTACTAAATCATAATCATCAAATGTAGTAAGAATAAGCACTTTCCCTAAATTCTCCTCCCGGATAATTTTAGTTGCCTCAATTCCATCCATGCCGGGCATCTGAATGTCCATAAGAATAACATCCACTTTATTTTCTTTTGCCAGTGCAACTGCTTCTGCTCCATCCTTTGCACATCCCAAAACTTCAAATTCGTCATCCACCTCTAGAATAATTCTCATGCCATCCCGGACAAAATCACTATCATCTGCAATAATTACTTTTATTTTACTCATCTTCTTCTCCTTTTAATGGAAATAGCATTTTCACCACAAAGCCAATTTCTGACTCAAACTCTAAAATTCCTCCTATACTTCGCATTCTTTGACGCATTCCACTAAGTCCCATCCCCTCCACAATCTCATTGCATCCTACTCCATTATCAGAAATCATGCATTGGGCAAATTGATTCCATTTTGTAATTTCAATGGTAATCTTTGTACAATCAGCATATTTCAATGCATTAGAAACTGCTTCAAAACTATTGTCTAAAATTACCTCTAAATAATTTTCTGGAATCTGGTCAACTGCTCCATTGATTTGCAAAGTACACACAATACCTTTTTCTTCACATCCCTTACATAGGGTTTGTAATTCTTGTATGGCAAGTTTATGTTTCTTTGGCTGCTCTTTTCTTAGAATAAAACGAATTTCATCCATACCACTTCGTAAATTATTAATCACTGCCTGAATCATTTTTTCTACTCTTTTTGTATCTTTCTCTAATAACACTTTACATGCCTCAAGCTGATAGACTGATCCATTGATATTATGCCCCAATTTATCATGGAGAATCTGAGACAGACGTGCTCTTTCTTCTAACAAAGCATTTTCTGTCCTTAGCATATTATTTTCCAAATTCCCCCGATAAATATGTTCCTGCTTTCTCATATCTCTTTTTAGAGACATTTCAAACTCCTCTTCTTCCTTAATTTGTTTTCTATAAGGAAGAACTATCTCATTGTGCTGAAAATATAGAAAACTTACTAACACCAAAAGCAAGAAATTTTGTCCAAAGTTCCCAGCTCCAGCAAAAAAACTTATCCCGAGGGGCAATACATATCCAAAGATTCCCAACGAATAAACCTTGACAATATCTAAGCAGACAATGCCAAAAAGAAGCATAAAACTATGCTTCGTTGTACTAAAAAAAATTCCTGCTGTGAAAATTTCTGCCAATAAGAATATCTTCTTCTCCCATAATCCATACAAAACCACAGCAGTAAAAAAACATGCTGCTTCAAATAATACAACATATCCCCCTTTATTTAGTGCTTTTGTTGTCATAAGCAAATATATTTCCAAAAGTGCTGCTACGATGATTCGCAGCAACAAAAAATAATTCCCCCGAAAATTCTCTTTCATTCTCATTCTTCCTTTTTCATACGAAGTCCAACTGCTCCCATACTTAAGATTACCATAAGATAGGCAAGAGTTGCAACTATTGCTGTAAGATATCCGGAATGTTTTCCCATCATAAGCAGTTCTACGGCTTTTAAAGTCCATTTTTGAGGCATAAGATAGGATAATGTTTTCAGCAAACCACTGGCTGAACTCAACGAGAAATAAAGTCCTGACAACAAACATGAAATTGACCAGATACAAAATACACTATAATTTGCTGCCATAATGTTTCCACATAGTACTCCCACACACAAACTTAACATATTAAAAATTAGTCCCAGCAAAAATACCAAGAATAAATAACTGATTCTGGAAATCCCAAACTCCGGCTGAACTAAAAAACATATTCCAAGGGCTAGGATTCCTACCTGCACAACAGACAGCAAAATTGCCATACCAAGTTTTGAAAAAATGTATGAAATAGAATTTACTGGTGTTAAAAGAATTCTTGTATACACTTGATTCTCCTGTTCTTGTATAACGGTATATGCAATAAAAATACCACAAAATAAAAATCCAAGAGAGACAATCGCTAATGAATATCCCAAATGCTCCTTATATTTTTCTTGTACTGTTGTAAGGTTCTGACTATCTGTAGATTCTAACAGAATTGTCTTCTTAGCCGGCTTTGTAAAACTGTTTTGATTATTTTTCTCCTGATTGAGGTGATTTAGTGACTCTTTTATATTATGTTTAATATATAATTTACTTATAGTGTTATTCAAACTATTTTCAATCAATTCTGTTCTTTCATCTATAAAGCACTGGTATAATTTTATTCCATTTTCTGGTTTACCATTTAAAAATTCCTCTTCAAAATTTTCCTTAAAATACAAAACCGTTCCTACCCTGTCACTATCTCCATTTTCTTTTATCTTTTGTAAAATTTCTTTTTCGTCGTATTCTTTTGTTTTTATCCGGCAAATATTTACCATACCTGTCTGGAATAATTCTTCCAATATTTCCTCACTGATTATGGTCTGACTGCTATCATATACCTTTACTATATAGGATTTATCACTGGTATTTAACTGAGTCGCATAAATTGCTTTGGTATCTATATTATTTAATTCAATTATATTTTTCTTTTCCTCAAACTGATTTATATCCTTTTCCCGTATATTTAAAAGCAATACAGCTAATAGTGGCATAAACAGAAGAAAAAACCAGATACCTTTATTTCGAAACAGTAATTTCCAATTTGTCTTTAATAAAATAAACATTTGTCTCATTTCTCTGTTCCTCCCTTTTTCCCAATCTTATTTATCCATGTAGTTTTTACGGTTTCCTGTAACAGTATAGTTCCCAACAAACATACCACACTGATTCCAGTTAAATATAAAATGGCACTTTGACAATACTTGCTATGCCCCATCTGGGAACATTCTACCAACGCACGATTGACATGATAAACGGGCGATAATACTTTGATATTCTCTGACCATGCAGAAAACATATAGGTTTCAAAACTTCCTCCAATAAATCCTGCCATCCATACTATCATAAAAATTACCACTATGGAAACGGCTAGATTATTGGTTAATTTTACTACAAACAAACCAAACATGGTAGCTGCCACTACTGTTAAAAACAAAATGCAAGGTGTCATAAGGGAATTGCCCCATGTAATCCCAAAGAGGAAATAAGATATTATCATGGAAATTCCTAATGTAATAAGAGTCGACAAAATACATGGAATTGCTTTTCCAAGTTCCAGTGTCAAAGATTTTACACCAGACACCTGATATTTTTTTCCTATCTGGTTTTTCTTTTCTGATGAGAATACAGCAGAGATACAAATAGAACAGCACCATAAAAAAAATACATGATAAATAATTCCATAATAATCTGTAGACGAAACCTCTGGCATGGTTTCTAGTTTTGTAACAGAAAGAGAAAATTTCGGAAAATTTCCTTGTATAGAAGCAAGTTCTAACTCTTCAAACAGACTATTATAAAAATATTCCGTAACCATCCCCTCATTTTCTTTTCCATGCATGGTATATACAGTATAAGAGTCCTTTTCTATCTTGGCAAAAGAGGAAAGATTATGTTTCTCCATTAACTCTTTTGGTTCTCCAGTATCAAACTCTGCCAGACTAAATCCTGCAGCTTTTGCATTCTTTTGCATTTCTTCTGCGTATGTAGAAAGGGGATTTTCCTTATTGATTTGGTATCCACTTAAAAATTCTTTTGTTCCTTCGTAAGCACTTAGCATAGATTCAAATGCACTACTTAGTACAGCAGTTGTAATAACCGGTCCTGCTATTAACATGACAATAACCCACTTATGCCGAAGCATTAATTTTAAATTATTTTTGATAATATACCAAAGCATTTTAAAGTCCTCCATAATCCCTTAATTTTTTTCCAGTTAGTGTTAAGAATACCTCCTCAAGGGTAATATCCTCCTTATCTGTTACCATCTTTTTTAACTGGCTGCTGCTTCCAATGGCAATCACCTTTCCGTTATCCATAATGGCAATCCGGCTGCAGATTGCTTCCACTTCCTCCATATAATGGCTGGTGTATACTACAGTAGCACCATTCTTGTTACTTTCCTTTATCTTCTCTAAAATAAAATTCCGTGACTGTGGATCAATTCCTACTGTTGGTTCATCAAATATTAGCAGTTCCGGATTATGCCCAATTGCACAGGCAATATTTAGCCGTCTCTTCATACCACCTGAAAATTTTTTTGAAAATACATCTTTTTTATCCCAAAGTCCTACATATCGTAATGCCTCCTCTACTGCCTTTTTTAGTTGATTTCCCTTTAATCCATATAGCGAGGTAAATAATTCTACATTCTCCCATGCTTTTAGATTTCCATGTATGGCAAGTTCTTGAGGAATATAACCTATTTTTTTTACCATTTCCTTTTTCTGTTTATGAATCTTTTTCCCAAACAATTCAATGCTTCCTGCACTTGGTTTCACAATGGAACAAATCATATTCATTGTTGTAGATTTTCCTGCACCGTTTGGTCCAAGCAACCCAAAGATTTCTCCTTTTTCAATTTCTAAATGAAGTGAGTCCACAACAATTTTATTATCATATTTCTTTGTTAACTCGTTGGTTTTTAAAATAATGTCACCCATAATTTTTCTCCTTATTTCTATATATTCACTATCTTCAGGTAGAACCTTGCACTCTGCTGCAAGGTTCGTATAAGCACCAAGTGCTGCTTTTGCACTTGTGTGCATCATCGTTTACGAAACTCCCATGTGGAATATATTTATGGTGATGCCTAATTGTGCGAGGCATGGGAGTTTTGTAACGGTTCAGCCAGGAGCTAAACTGTTACCCTTATTTTCATTTTTTACGGTTCTGGTTTTACCTTAACCTGTAATACCAGAATAACATATTTCTTTATTCCTTTTTAGTGAAAAAAGAAATAAATAGAGGGGTGAAAAAAGTCATAGTATGGTAACATTATTGTTTACTCACAAGCTTGACACTTACTGTCAAGTTATATGCCAAGAATGTAAAACAGTAACCAGTTACAATTAATACCCACAAAAAAGTGGGTAATTTACAGTTTGGGAATCATGACTTATAATATGTCAGAAGATTAAATTGGAAGATATTGAAGATGAATGGTAACTATTCTGGTAAAAATACGCATTTACTGCCTGTTTCGTAAGAATTAGAGGTTGTTGAAAATGCACCAAAGAAAACTGTATCGGTTGCTATTGTCTTAGAGGACAAGGATGCTTATCCGGTGACAGGAGTATTTGTATGGATACACTGGCTGGCGGCAAACATAACCCGTTTTGAAATTCAAGAGAATGAGAACCAAAAGTCAGATGATTTTGTGCAGAGCCGGAATAGCTGAACAAGCATAAGGGTGGTGAACAATCCGCAAAACTTTCTTCCTATCTGATAAAACATGAAAAAGGGACTTCCCTTATGTGCGTTGTTTTTTTGTGCATTACTGTAACACATGAAAGTGATGAAAATCCTCTGCCTTATTCCATGCTTTATCTGGTATATTTATGCGGTAAAAGCAATTTGGCAGAAGAAGTTATTTATCCTTTCCTTTACGCTTACATGTGCTTTATCCATTACTTCCATTTGTAACTGTATCACCTCCTATATTTATATGGGGATTCCCCTCTCTGATGGTCTCCCTTATCGTGGATGTACAATTCTTATTATCCTGCTGAAGAGAACCAGATTGATTTTACAGTCCGCATCCAGATTCCAAAAGAACTGCCCATACAGGACTCTGATATTTCCGTTTTACTTGGAAATCTTTTGGAAAATGCAATTACAGCAGTCACATCTGCACCAGACGGACAGCAAATCATCCGGCTGAATATGATTGTTTCCAGAAAAACACTTATTATTACCGTAGATAACGGATTTGATGGAATAGTTTCATATAAAAATGGGGAATATCTTTCCACAAAGCCCAAGTATAATGGATTAGGTCTGAAAAGCATTACCAGCATTGCAGAAAAGTATGGCGGAGGTGTGGAATTTACACATGAAGATATGGTTTTTCATTCTTCTGTAATGTTGGAATTTTGTAACAGTTTTGAACCATGAATGGTTACAATTCCCGCTTATCGGAAAAATTCATACTATCGTCGGAAAGATATAAAAAAAATAGTAAATTATGATAAAATTAGATATGTAAATTCTTACATAAAGGAGGACTTCAAATGTCATTATGGTTACAAGAAGAAATAAAAAAATTAGAGGACTACAGAAAAAAATGTACCCCCACATCCAAACATATTAAGATTACTGTGCTTGTAATTATTATTATTGAGATAGCTCTATTGGTTTTAAACCAGTTTACTCCGAATTACAACACACTTCCACTTTGTGGTGTTGTTGGCTTTATAGGTATTTTGCTTATTTTGATATATACTGCAAAATCAAAAACTTTACCAAACAGACCCAAACTTCCATTTGCCACAAAATGTATTGAGGGATTTCAATTTTCTTCTGAGGAACTTCAACAATTTGACTCAGAAATGATGGCTACACCTCTTGCACTTATTAAAAATAATAATCGTTCAGATATTCCAATTATTATAACAGAACACTATATGGCATATACCACCCTACATTTAGGCGAGATTGACTATGGCATTTTTCGTCTTTCGGAAATTGCTATGACCTGTTATGCATCCAGTAGAAGTCATGCAACTGCCAGCCCATTAGATAAAGTATTTGATATTGACTTATTGAATATCAAAGGTGAAAAAATAGGTGGACTTACGATTGATAGCAAAAAGAATTTTATGGAGTTCAATGCTGCTTTGGAAAAATATGCACCTAACATCCAACTTAATATTCGAATAAAAGAAGTCAAAAACATTCGTAAGAATTCTTAGTATGTATAGAAAAAAGCTGTAACACTATATTTATTACATAGAGTGCTACAGCTTTTTCTGACCTTTTCTATCCATTAATACTCAATTATCCATGGCTTAAATAATATCCTTATTCAATTTCCATAGTTTCTACAGCATAAATAATTTCGTTCGTTTGCCTTTTATCAATTCTCTCTATAATTTTCTTTTGATACACTTTTAATACTTCCAAATAATTATCCCCTACATTTTTTTCCTTGCAAATATATGAAATTTCACTAGGCCACTCATAACAAAGGTACATTATACACTTTTCTCTGTTATGTAATGTAATATTTGATTCGCAAGGAAAATCATACAAAAAACTAATATCTTGTATATTACCTATTAACAGGATTGACACTACTGCATCTGTTTCTGGTATCTCCCTGATGTGAAAACGTTGTTGTATATCACATTTCCACTTTTCTCTAAACTTAGAATTCTTTGCCATAAATTGTTTCAGTGTGCTTTCTCTTATATCTGTTTCCAGTTCAACTTTTTGTAAATTATTTTCTTTTGCAAAAAGTTTCAACATTTGTACAAAACATTCCTTTTCATATCTCTCTATTGCCATTAAATCATCTATACCTAATTTTTGATCACTCTGTTCCTTAGGAATAGGTATTATTCCTATTTTCGTATAATCTTCAAGAGATACTAAATCAGATAATGGAATCCAGCCATTATATAAAGTTATTGTGTGATTGTACATAATATATTTTCCGTTCATATCTTTTTCAATTTTCATCAAAGTGCCGCCAAATTGTCACCAAGCTTCATACGTCTACACAAGTTGTTTTCTGTACTGCTCTAAGTAAGCGGTTGCCTGTTCCAAAGACACCCCAATCTTATCCTGCATTTTTTTTAGAATTGCTACATCATCAAGACCTTCTTCCTGCCCCATCTCAATAAGCATCTGCATTTTCCCTTGACGAATCAATCTCTCCGATTCCGTTTCAATTACTGTTCCACCCATAATGTTCACCAGCCTTTCTTCGTTTTTATTTCCATTTGTAATATGTGTAATGATAGTATTTACAAATCCTTTGAGGTCTATCAGTTCGTCATCCGATAATTCTTTTGCCTCATGCAAACGCAGCATTTCGTTTCTAAAATATTCCAAATCCCTTACTGAATCCTCTATACTGCTTTCTGATGTAATATCCTTTTCATATCTTACAATATAGAAAGGGATATATGGGAACAATCTTTTTTCAACAATATATTCCTTGGTAAATTCTTCTAGAATTATATTAGCAGACTCATAATTCACTGCCTGCCCATCCGGAAATGTAAAGGTAATCATTGTTGTTTTTGGAGTTTTTTCCGTTCGCTTGACATAAATTACAGAAAACCTTGGCATGGGAATGGTCGCATAACCAATATTCCATGTTGCAAACTGTCTCGCAACGATAAAAGCATATTCTGCAATTCTGATTGCCATTGAACTGTCATCATAACTCTGACATTCCAATAGGTAAACTTCACTTCCAATCTTAAGTAGGAAATCTGAAATCTGCTCCTCTATTTTCTTGCTCCCATCTATCGTCTCACTCTCGGTCAAATATCCCTCAGATGGTAAAGTTTCTACCTTTGCATCCATTGGATAATTTTTTCCAAATGTATCGTTAATGACAGAAATAAACAGTCTCTTATGTTTACTCTTCATCGTTTTAAACACATTATCATAATCAGGTGTCTTCTTCTGCATATTGATTTTCCTTTCACAAATATTTTCCTCACTTTGGGAGTAAAATATCCTACTTTTATTATAACGTCAATTTCCTATTCTGACAACAGAAAAAGAAAGTCTTGCATAATTTTATTCTTGATGCATAGCTTGACAGCAAGTGTCAAGCTTATGAGTCAACAATAACTTCGGATACTTTTAAACTTCTACTAAAAGATTCAAAAAAACAATCCCCAATCCTGCAATATTACTAAGGATTGGGAATTGCTTTTTCTGTTTTCTCTTCTTCTCAATTAATTTTTTATGTTTATATACTTTGCTGTTTTGTCACTAGAACCAGATCCATCATCAATCCGAAGTGCCATCTGTGATAACTGATCCTCATCTACCATGTATCCTATATGGTAAACTGCCTCTTCCCCAGCTTTTAATTTCTTAATATAAAATTCTTTTCCTCCATCAGTTTCTTTAAAATAACATGGCATAGAATCATAGCCTTTTACTTCCGTAATTGCATTTGGTCTGCCATATTCTGTGTTGTCCACTTTAATTTTTCCATCTTGCTCTGTAAAATAAACTAAGTCTCTACATACTTGTTTTTCTACTGCTTTCTTTGTTGTATTTTTTACTCTTAAAGTAACAAGTACAAACTTCTGACCTATATTTTCTGTTTTAGACACCTCTCCAGAAGGTGTATTCTTTCCATCTCCCACTGTTATGGTTTCACGGTCATAAGTTTTTAATGTACCATCTTTCTTTGCATATACAGATACATCATCCTCATTATGCCCCAACTCTTTTGCAATGTCTTTCATTTCCTTTGAAATATTGTCTTTCACATCTACTTTTAAAACTTCATATTCCATACCATCATACACCATAGTTTCTTTTACATTTACTAACTGTTCCTGTTTTACCCACTCTATTTCTTCTTTCACTACATCTGTATTTTGTAACTGTTCAGAAAGATATGCAACTTCAATTTCTTCTTGTTTTTCACAATTTTCAATCGTAATTTGATTTGCATATTTTATCAATTGTTCCTTCTTTATTCCTGACTGTGCATAAAAGTGCATAATATATCCCATATCCTCATAAAATACAACAACTCTTTGGGTATATGCTGTATCTTCATTATATTTACTTCCTACAACATCATTTTTCTGAATATATATACCTTTATTTCCATTTACTGTAATATTTTGAGAATATGTCACATCATCTACAAAATATTCCTTCGAAGTATCCACATCAACTTGAAGCACCTCTACCGAAAATTCTTTTCCAGATTTAAACCCTTCTTTTGTTGCAAATTCATACCAGCCTCCACCTGTTTTTAATCCTTGGGTATATCCCTCAATAGAATCATATACTAATTTTACTGGCTTTACATCTTCTTTGGCTGAAATAGTATCTTTTTTTGCAGATGATGAATCTGTCTTCTTCACTTCCATATCTACTTGGTATCCGTTCTGCTCTACTTCCATTTTAAAATAATCAGAAATTCTTTCATACGCATACGCTCCAGTTGGTACTGCAAGAGAAACAGCGGCAACTGCTACAGCTACCTTTCCTGCCATTTTAATACCTTTCTTTTTACTGTGTTTTTCTGTCATCTTATTTCTTTCTTCCATATCTGTCAACCTTTCTTTTAACTCTGAAGAAGCATTCACACTGTCATATACCCGTTGATAATATTCTTTATTTTTTTTATTCATCATGCCACGCTCCTTTCAATTGCTCTTTCAACATGTTACGTGCTCTCATCAGTCTGGTTTGAATAGTGGTTTCTTTTTTTTGTAAAATTCCTGCTATATCCCGAATGGGATACTCTTCATAATAATAGAGATGCACCACACTCCGATATTTTTCTGGTAATTTTTTCACTGCACGATATAGTGCCATTTTTTCCTTATCTTCTTCAAAAAATTCTGTCAGATTGTCAAGATTTTCCTCTGTATTGGTACTGTCGAAAAAGTGTATTTTTTGACGCCAAGCCGATTTCAGATAATTTTTACATAAATTTATTGTAACACGTATAATCCATCTTTTTACATATTCATCATCCTGAAAATCTTTGTTTGTCTCATATAACTTTAGAAAAACTTCTTGCACCATATCTTCTGCATCTGGAATACTTTTGCAATAGTTTACACTAATTCTTAAAACCATATTTGCATATTTCTCCACATACTGACAGTATTCTTCTTTAGAAATCACATTTTCACCTCCTGATTAAGCAAAAAATCCTGTTCTTTTGAAAGGCCTTTCACTATTATAACAACTCAAAAACAGAAAATATCACATTTTTTTTAATATTATTATCTTACCTATTATACAACCATTTTCTTAGTTTTCTAAAAACAAAAGAACCTCCCTAATTGTTTCATTGCAATTAAGGAAGTTCCTTTATCTGTAACTGTCTAGAGCCATGAACTGTTATGTTTCTTTTACTTATTCTGTAACTGTTCAGAACCATGAACTGTTACCTTATTCTTTACAAATAGGAATCTCTGTTATCATAGAACATATCCGCTATATTCATTTGAAAAATATTTTCTCCACATACAGCCTCCTCATACGCTTCCATATACCGTTTCACCCCACGCAACAGTTTAATATTCTCCACATATCCTTCGTGTTCCTTCGCATATTCTATAGAATCAATCCACCTTTCTAATTCTTCCCTGTTTCTCTCACTTGCCTCTGCATACAAACGAGCTAACTTTTCATGAATTGCTGTATACTCCTCCAATTCCCGTGGAAGATACTTTTCCTGAAAAATATTTTTATCTGGTGTAGTACTTCCTGTTCCAAGAAGTTTCTTCTTCATTTTTATTCCTTGGGAATTTTTTACCTCTACACAAAGAATTCCATTAATATCGTAAGAAAATGTAGTCAAAACTGTCTGTAGCTTTCCTGGCGTGGGATATAGTGGAATTCGGATTTCACCTAATTTTTTGTTTTCCTCTGCATAATAATTCTCCCCCTGATATACAGAAAAAACCATTTCTTTTTGTGTCTTTGTTTTCGAAATATATTCCTTGGCAGCCTTTTTGGGAAGTGTAGAATTTCTAGGAATAATCACACTCATAACTTGATTTATGGATTGTCCACTTACATTCACACCAAGGGAAAATGGGCATACATCTGTTACCAGTATTTCCTCCAAGCCTGCTTTCTTCTCCATAATTCCTGTATAGTACCCCAATCCCTTTACCACTAATTCCTGTATATCATTAGGAAATGTTATCTCCCTATGAAATAGTTCTCTCAAATAATTTTGTATAATCTGAAGTCTGCAGCAACCACCTGCCAGCAAAACATCTGTGATTTCCTCAATGGTACAGCCTGCATCCTGTATCACTTTCACCATAACATCTTTTAGTGCCATCAAAAGATTCCCTGTAATGGAAAGAAGTTTTTCCTGAGTAATCACCATCGTATATAGTTTATCCTTAATTTTACAGCCCATGGTTACCTTTTCTTTCCCACCCAAAGCAATTTTTACCTCTTCTGCTTTACGAATTACTAAACTGTATTCCTCTGAAGAAAGGTATTTTGCATCCAGTTTATTCTCTTTTAAAAATGCTTTGGCAATCTGTTCATCAAAGTTCTTGCCTCCTAGTTGGTTATCTCCTGATACCCCCACAATTTCCACAATATTTTCAAAACAATCCACTAAGGATACATCTAGTGTACCACCACCAAAATCTATTACAAGAATGTATTGTTCCATCGAAATTCCTGTGTGCATACGATGTGCCAATGCCGCTGCACTAGGTTCATTGATGATTCGGTTACATACCAGTCCAGCTATTTTTGCGGCATTTTTTGTTGCCTCTCTTTGTTGGTTATCAAAATATGCAGGCACACTAATTACAGCCTCTGTTACTTCTTCATTCAAATAAATTTCTGCTTCTTCCTTGCATTTTTTCAACACAAAGGCAGACAATTCTTCTGGCAAATAAGACTTTTCTCCTATCTCAATCCTTTCTATATTTCCCATTTGCCGTTTAAACTCAATTGCACAATCTTTCGGATAACGGTATATCCGTTCCTTGGCAGGTCTTCCTACTAATATTCTTCCTTTTTCATCTACCGCTACCGCACTGGGTATCTGATTTTCTCCAAAAATGTTTTGTATTATTTGTACTTTTCCATCCTGATAAACAGATACCAAACTATTGGTAGTTCCAAGATCAATTCCAATGATTGCCATCTTTCATTCCCTCTCTGTTTACATATCCTTTCCGTATGCAATCCGAAATCCTGCTTCCTCTGCCCATTCTTCCAATTGCTCAAATTTCTCTATTGCACATGGGAATAAAACATAGCTGTCGCTGTCAATATCAAATGCAAACATTGCCATCCCTTCTTTTTCCCATTTTTCATCTATAATTTCCAGCCATTCTGTAATCTCTCCATCTTCATCCAACCAATCACTATCTATCTTTAACCCTTTCGATTTTATTCCATTCAGATTACCAATATAGTAAAGAAAATCCTCCTTATAATCTTTCCAGTCACGCTCTGCCACATATCCCTCTCTTTCCAGAATATCTACCAAGGCAATCCATCGAATCAATTCTTCGTCTTCCTTTTCTTCTTCCTCAACATATCCCTTTCNTCAAATACTTCCTGATGNNTNTTATANTAGTNNGNNGTATNTNNAATACANTCTTCCANTTCCTTCATAAGTTCCTTATTTCCATCGGTTACACATTCCATAATTTTTAATAATTGTTGTTCCATTTCCATTTCCTCCTCTTCTTCNAACATTCGTTCTGCTTGCTGCCANTAATNCTCTTCATATTGTGTATAATTCTGCAATAAATCCATTACTTTTTGCTCTTCCTCATTTCGCTCTGGTACAAAATAATATAATTCATAGAAATAAGCAAAACTGGAATAATCAAGTTTATTTTCTTCTAAATAACGGCTTAAATGTGCCTTCTTCCGAAACTCTACAATCTGATTTTCTCCTGTATTCAGGAAAAAAATAGAATCCCCTGCATTTTTTTCAATAATATCCACAATCGGCTGAAAAATATGTCTTTTTGAAGAATTACTTTGTGTGGACAAATGCAAAGTCTGCTCAAGGTTTTGATACACTTCAAAATTTAATTCCTTGTGTGTTTCCAAAAATATCTTTAGCATGCTCCAGAAAGAAAAGTCATTCTTGACTTTTACTACAGGTAATTCATCATGGTTCAATTCATATTGCCAAAGGCTTTTCCAAAAGAAATCCTGTTTTTTCATATCTTTTACTTTGTATGCTATAGACAATGCATGATATCTCTGTGCATTAATAGAAAACGCAATTACCTCTTCTTTTTTTAGTAAGGGACTTATGTTCAATCCAAATAATCTTTCATATATAAAATCCCGTATTTCTTGTCCTGAATGGGATTCCAGGAATATATTTTCCTCTTCACCAGATTCATACTGACAGAGCAGACCACCATTATTCCATCCATACATAAAAGCAAATGGCAGAAATAATTCCTCAAGATTTCCTTTATATTTCTCAAACANTTCCAAAAGAGCATGTATATAAAATTCTTCATACTGGTTATGTAAAAATTCTTCTGACATTACATATTCTTTAGCTTCCGCAAAGGAAAAGTTATGTCCTTCTTCTATGTCTCCTTTTAATTTTTGAACCCCAGGAAGTTCTTTTGCCTTTTCATAGTGTATCTTTTCATAATTTTCCCATAAACTTTCTGATTTGTAGAATATATTCTTTTCTTCTTGTTTTCCCCTTTCCCCAGAAGTATTCAAAATATCTGTATAATCTTCATCCTCTTCTTCCTCATTCCATTCATTTTCCTCAGGAATATCCAGAGTATCTGTGTAATCAAAATCCGCATGCTCTGAAACTTCTCTGGCATACACCATAGCTCTATCATAAGCATCTTTTAATCTTTCAACCTCTTCGGTATCTGTTTCCAAATGATATTTCTTTGCTTGGGAAGCATACGCATGACGTATAATTTTCTTATCTTTGGTAGGTGTAATACCTAATATTTCAAAACAATTCATATTACGCAAACTCCCCTTTCTCATCACGATACTTTATGTATGCATTTTTATTGGAAAATTTTTTTCTTTCAAAAAAACATCCAATTCCGCTCTCATTATAATCAATACATCCATATAGTAACATTTCCATACATAGTTTACCAAGTATACCAAGGTTTAACACAATATTTTGTTCAAAAATTTCTTTTCCACGAATATTGATACGCGGCAAAAAATCAGTATCTATCAATCCTGCCCCATTCCTGTTTTCAAAGAAAATACCAGTGAATAACTCCTTTTCCTCAAAATACTGTATAACTGCCTTTCCCTCTTCACATAAATAAACCAAAGAAGTCATATTAAGTGGAATCTTTCGTCCCTTTCTTTCATAAAATTCCTGATAAGTTATCTCTATTCTGGTATATTGCCCACTGTACAACTTTTCTAATATCTGATTGGCTGTTTCATAAGAAAAATTCTCCAGACTCCAATCCTTTCCATCAATGATAAGGCGGTCTGGTGTTTTCATTTTCACTTCTTCATCTAATGTAATTCTATCTTCTTCATGAAGAAAACTAATTAGCTTACTTTTCTCTGTTGGCAGCTCTGGTCTGTCCTCTTCCTCTAAAAATGCCTTTTGAGGTACATCTTTTAGATACTTCTCGAGCTTTTCTGGTTTGTTTCCCTTTCTCTTACACACTTCTAAATATTTTGCAAAATCCAGTAATCTTGAAAAAATCTCATTCTGTTCTTCATTTACATACAGATATACCTGCCCTTTAAATGCTCCTTTAAAGCTATAGGTAAGTAGAATATTTTGATTGCTATTTTCATATATAATACGTTGGTCTGTTTCTGGAATCTTAATTCTTGGTTCTACAGCATATAACTCTTCTCCAATTTCACTGTACTTACATTGCAAAAAAGCCACAAGTTCTTGATTTCTTGTTATCATATATCTCTACACCTCTGTGATTAAATCAACATAATCTTTTTATATTTCCCAATTCTTTCCAGAAATCTCTCTTTGTCTGGCTCTTCCTTAACAAAATCATAATCGAAAAAAATACGTTCTATTTCTTCTTGTATTTTCCTTTCATCCTTTATATCTACATCACATGTACGATAATAGTAATCTGCCAGAATTCCACATGCCACAAATTCCATATCAAGATCTTCTTCATCCAATTCATCAAAAATAAAGGATTGCAAGGCACCAAAAGCCATTGTAAAATAAAAAGTTCCAACATCCCCGCTTTCCAAATCTGCCAGAACGAAACTTTCTTGATTTGGGATTTCTACTTTCTGTGTATAATCACTCATAAGAGAAGAGTCAAACACTTCATCCATATAATCCCCATAATCACTTATTTCCCATTCTTTATCCTCATCTAGTTTCCCAAAATAAAGACCTTTAGCAAAGTAATCAACCATTTTATCCAGTTTGCCAAATCCCTCAAAATCCGGCAAGTTAGAGATATGCTGAAATAACACACAGAATCTTGACATGGTTAATAACATCCATTGCATTTTCTGTAAAACATTCAAATCCTCTGATTTCTCCAAAACTTGCTCTTGTATCGTTTTTTCATAAGGTTCTTGCTCCACTTCTAACTCTGCAATCCACCCCATCGCTTTGTCATCTTGTTTTTCAAACTTCGCATACAGACCATTGTCTCCCCCAACAAGATTATCAAACCGGTTTAAATAATAAATTGCTTTAGAAACCTTACCCTCTTTCTTATAAGCTTCTCCAATCTCCAGATAATATTTTGCCACGCTTTCATAATCCTTTTTTTCTTGTGCAAGTTCTAATGAAACTAGTAATTTTTCTACATTCTTTTTAAACATTTCCATTTCCTCCTTAGATAAAAAAATCTCTATTGCATCTTAATAATACTTAAGCTATTTGTAACTGTTCAGAACCATGAACAGTTACGTTTAAGCCCATGAATATTCGCCTTCGGCGAAGGGGCTTAAACATTACAAAATTCACTTTTTCTTACGAAACACGCAGTAAATGTGTGTTTCTACCTGAATAGTTACAGCTATTTTACTTAATTATAGATAATCCCATCTAAATCAACATTATTTTTTTATATTTTTCAATTCTTTCCAGAAATCTCTCTTTGTCTGGCTCTTCCTTTACAAAATCATAATCAGAAAAAATACGTTCTGTTTCTTCTTGTATCTTCCTTTCCTCCTCAATATCTACATCCGTTGTACGGTAATAGTAATCAGCTAAAATTCCATTTGCCACAAATTGTATATCCATATCAAGATCCTCTTCATCTAATTTATCAAAAATATAAGATTGCAAGTTAACAAAAGCCGCTATAAAATAATATGTTTCAAAATTTCCCATTTCCAAATCGGCAGGAACAAAAGATTCTTGATTTGGAATATCTACTTTCTTTGTATAATCATTCATAACCAAAGAAAGAAACACTTCATTAATATATTCACCATAATCATTTATTTCATATTCCTTATCTCCATCTGGTTTCCAATAAAGCCCTCTTGCAAAGTAATCAATCATATTATCCAACTTTCCAAATCCCTCAAAATCCGGCAAGTTAGAGATATGCTGAAATAACACACAGAATCTTGACATGGTTAATAACATCCATTGCATTTTTTGTAAAGTATTTAAGTCGGATGATTTCTCTACAACCTGTCTTTGTATCTTTTTTTCATAAGGTTCCTGCTCGTTCTCCAACTCTTCAACCCAATTATCAACTTTATACTGCTGTTTCAATTTCACATACAGGCAACTAGAACGGTTTAAATAATAAATTGCTTTTAAGACCTTCCCTTGTTTCTTATAGGCTTTTCCAATTTTCAAGTAATATTTTGCTACCTTCTTAAATTTCTTTTCTGCCTGTGCCTGTTCTAATAAAACTAATAATTTTTCTAAATCCTGTTTAAACATTTTCATTTTCTCCTTAGCTAAAAGTCTACATAATTATTCTCGTTTTATCTTACAGATTGCTGTAATCTCAGTCTAATCACAACAAATATTAGCTGCCATGTTCTACTCTAATATCTTTAAAATCACATATCTATACATGAAATTTTTCCATATCTTGCTTTAAGTGTCCCGATGTTTCTGCCAATTTTGACAACTTTTCCATGAACAGTTTAAGGTTTTCATTTTCCTTTTCCAGCATTTCTTTTGAATCTATCGCCATCTCTGATGTTTCATCTGAAATCCTTGTAATGTTTTCGCTGGTCTCTACAATCTGTTTACCAAGTTCTGACATTTCCTCCATTAATGCTCCCAATTCTCCTACACCATGTTCTAAACTCTTACTCATGATATTCATATTTTGAAATGCCTTGTCCACCTCTTCCACATAATTCATTTGGCTCAGATAAGCCTCACGAATATTGTTTGCTTTCTCCACAGTCTGAATAACCTTTTGTGTAATTCCCAAAATAATATTAGAAATATCTCCAGTTGCATCATTGGAACCAGATGCCAGCTTACTAATCTGTTGTGCTACAATTGCAAACCCTTTTCCCTGTTCTCCTGCTCTGGCTGCCTCAATAGAAGCATTTAGTGCAAGCAGCTCTGTCTCATCAGATATGCTTGTAATTGTACTAATAATACTCTGTATACTTTCTGATTGCTCTCTTAAAGCGTAAATATCATCCACTGTGCATTGAATATCTTTTAAGGTCTGCTCACTCTGCTGTTGCAAGTGTTCTACTTTATCAGCTCCTTCTTTTCCCAACTGGAAAGATTTGTCTGCCTGCTTCACCATTTGTTTACTTTGTAATTCTAATCTTTCAAAGCCTTCTTGTAATTTTGTTGAAATAGAAGTAACATTACCCGTTTGATCTTGCTGCTCCTTAGCTCCCTCCATAATATTACCCATATAATTCTTAACAATCTCTGTACATTCTGAGATTTCAACTAAGTCCTTCTGGCTATTGGATACATCTTCTGTTACCGTTGCCGTTTTTTGTAATATTCCTGCGATTTGTTCTGTCATCTTATTAAACCCTTTTGCCAGAGTACCAATTTCTGTTTTATCTGATTCATCCGCACGAATATCAAAATCACCTTCTGCAACCTGTCCTACACAAACTGTAATTTTCTTCAATGGATCAACAATTTTCCTTGCTACCATGCTCATAATAAATATTCCTATTACAAGTAAAATAACACTCATAATCACAGCAACCATAAGAATTTTGTTACGAAGTGCCATTGCATAGGATTCTTCCTGTACAGAAATAACAGACCAAGAATTAGAGTTTCCTAATAAACGAATTGGCTTATAACTTACATACAAAGTTTTTCCTGCATTTTTTAATTTCACCGATCCTGTATTTCCTGCCATTACCTCCTCAATCACTTTTTGGTAACTGTTTGATATTTCGATTGGCTGCTCTTCTGTTAATATATTGCCCTCTTCATCATATACTGTTTCTCCTTTTTCATCTTTCACAGAAACTGTCTTAGTGAAATTTACATAATTATATAATTCTTCATAACACTCTTTTTCCGGATGTGCTACCACTACCCCCTCTCCATCAATAATAAAAGAATATTTTCCCTGCTTTGTATCAGAATATTGCTGTGTTAAATCCAATAAGGAATCTAATTTTAAATCTGCTCCAAATACTCCAATCATGGAATTGTCTTTTAACATAGGTACAAATACAGATGCACAAGGCATTTGTGTTCCCACACTATAGTATGATTTTGATACAAAAGCCTCTTTATTTTTTGTAATCTGCTGAAACCACCAACGGTTGGAACGGTCACCCAACTCTCCAGATGAGCGGGCAGTCTGCATACCATCCATCCCTTGCGTATAAAGCAATTCAAAATAATTATTTCGTGTAATATTAGATGTCAGCACTGGTACTTGTCTGCCATTTTCCATGGATAATATCGCTTCATTTTCTGCTAACTCCGCAGATAAATTATATGCCATCTGCATAAAGGTTTCTACCTGTCCGGATACTGCACTTGCCAGTTCTGCATTCTGTGTGTAAATCTGTGTCTCATATCCTTTCGTAAATACTATACCAATACTTAATAAAATAAGAATTGCCATCCCACTTACAATTCCTACAATTGGTGATAAAATACGTGTTAAAATCCCCTGTTGTCTTTTTTTTCCTTCGTTTTTTCGCATACTATGCTTCCCCCTTATAAACTACTTTTATGATTGCATCATAAAATGTAAATGTGCAGACCTACCTGAACTATTACCATAAAATCCCAATACTTCCTTTTTCTTTCCCCTATTTGGATAATTTTTCTTACGAAACACGCAGTAAATGCGTGTTTCTACCTGAATAGTTACCTATTGTCTTAATTATAACAAAATCCCTAAAGAAAGCAATCCTACTTTAGATGGTATTATTTGAATGCGTTGTAATATGCTATGTATTCTATTCTTTGTTGATGCTTATGTTCGCCATCTTTTTTATGTTGATAATTCTGTCTTAGCCAATCTTTTTTATCTATATTTTTTCTGTCTTGAAAAAATAGTTCTTCATAATATAATGCTTCAGAAGGGGCAGAAGGACGAGCAGCACAATAGGGGCAATTTGGCTCCTCACAATCAGAAGTATACCAAACATCACAAAATATACAACAATCCGCATCATACCGGTGAAAATAAAATAAATTTCCACCACATATTTGACACTCAAAGTTCATCCAACTGCCATATCTCTCCATGCTTTTTCGTTTCATGCTTTCTTGTTTCGCTTTATACCTCAAATATTTTTTTCTCTTTTTTTTAGTCATCCTCCATCTCTCCTTCTTCTATCCATGGCAGTGTCTCGCTTGCAAGCCATGGCTGTTTACTATCCCCAAGTCATGATATACTCTTTTTCTCCTGTATTTTCATCTATATTTTCGTTTTGGATCTTAAAGTTTTCTCTCTGGTAGAATTTTATGGCTCTTTTATTCTTTTGATATACATGAAGAGCCAATTGCTTCTTGAAATCCTTAACAAAGTCTAGCAACTTTTTACCAATACCATTCGATTGTACTTCACTCCAAACAAAAATCCCCGCAATATAATTATCCTGCATACCTATGAACCCTTGTATCTCTCCTTTACTTTCCTCTTCATAAACATACACTTCTGCATTGGGAAACAAATCTTTAATCATCGCAAAGTTACTCTTCCAATATTCTTCATTAATAAAATCATGGGCATTTAAATTGGTATCCAGCCATATTTCTGAAACCCTGTCTATATCTGTTTCATGCAATTCTCTAATCATAACTTGTTCTCTCTTTTCTCGTCTATATTTTCACTTTTCCTAGTAGTCTTAATTATGGTCTTTGTAGCGGAGTGCAAAGACCTACCATGAATTGTAACCTTAATATTCTCTTTCTGACAGAACATTACACATATCTACATTCTTCCATACACGCCAAATTTCATCTCTGACTTCCATTAAAGCAAACCCTAACAGATTTTCACCCTTCCATTTTAAAGGATTTAGGATATTTGCATCAGTCTGCTTCATTTTAATTCCCCATATTCCATCATAAGGACTTGCTTCGGCTATAATGCTATCCCCAGTCGATAACAAAAATTCTCTAAGTTCTTTATCTTGTGTAAACTTACGATAATTCCCATTTAATACAATAGAATACTTTACTTCATTCCACACTTCTTCATCAAAATTTCTTACTTTTCTTCCCAATGTCTTAATCTGTTTTGGGTCACTGCATTGTAAAATCTGCTGGCAAATCTCTTCATCCCCAAATAATTCTGCTTTTTTTGCCATCATATACTGTTCCATACAACAGTATGTAGTAATGCCTGATCGGAATTCCGATTTCCACCATTGGCTGAAACAGCTTTTTGTAATGCTTCCGTCAGGTGCAGGCTGAGGCCTCCAAAACATGGTATAATTCAGTTCTTTCTTTTCTAAAAACAGTTCTTTTATCCATTTTATAGAGTACTTTGGTCTTCCCTTTTTTCTCCATAATTCCAGCCAAAATTTTTTATCTGAATAATGCTTGTCTGCACTTCCCTCCCACCAATCACCTTTCCAAGTCACTGGTTCAGGAAAAAGAGTTTGATATTCTTCTCTATCCTCTTCATCAAGAGCATTTAGCCATCTCCCATGTTTTATAAGATAAGCTTCTCCATAACCCATTCTCCATCCAATAGAACCTTGTTCAATCTCAGGGTAGGCAATCCATGGTGGTGGCATTATTTCTTTACTTTTTAACATATTCATCTCTCCTTTTTTACAAATTGTGATTTATTTGTCTAAAACATTCTATCCAATTAACACAGTTTTCCCTTGAAATGCAAATCCATAATGTCGTATTTGTTCTTTTTTTATTCCTCTTTTCAATAATTCTTCATCATAACACATTTTTTCTATTTGGTCATGTGCAGATTTTACTGTATCTTCCAAAGTCTTTTCTTCTTGTGCATCTTGTACTTTAAATTCCAATACAATTGCTGGTAAGTAATCTTTTTTCTCTCCAATTGGTTCCATGATAACATCATATCGTCCAAAACCACTTTCACGATTAGAACTAATCTGATAATCCTTTCTCTGTTCCACCATAAGCCCCAGAACAAATCCATGGTAAAACCGTTCAGGTTCCGTTTGATTAGAAGGGGTATTCCCAGAGTCAAAAAAGCTAAAGGTGGCAAGTGCTACTTTATTCATATAGTGATTCATAGCTTTTAGATCACCTTTTAAAAGAGCCTTTATAAAGTCATTACAACTCACATCCTGTGTCTCAAACCAGTCATGTATCATATCATTAAACATCAACTGCACTTCATAATTAGTCAATGCAAGTTCGTAATAAGAGATTCCATCCGGTTTTCCAGTTCTTGCATAATCTACCTTGAGATAGCCACTCGCCAAAAGAAGACTCCATATAGCATTTTTCTTCCTTTCCAGAGGCTCAAATACAATTTGTTCATCTAGTTTTACCCGTATTGTGTTACCTTTTAAAAGCTCCTCCATATTCATCTTAATATCTGCTGAACTTTTTTGAATCAACTTATTTATCAATCCATTAGAACTGGTGTCTGCCCAATATGGTTCATATTTTCCACTATCCAAAAACTTTGTAATAGACCATGGATTATAAATATCTGTATGTGTTCCAAAAGCAAAACCGTCGTACCATTCTTTTACCCCTTCTTTTTCCTTTGCCATTCCTGCCTCATCTAAAGCTATAAAAACCTCCTCTTCTGTAAAACCAAAAGCAGTAGCATATTTGTTAGAAGTAGTGGTAACTACTTCTGGATTATTTAGATCAGAAAAAACACTCTCCTTAGAAACTCTAGTGATTCCTGTCATCACTGCCCGTTCCATATATGGATTCGTTTTAAATGTAGAATTAAATAAACCTCTAATAAAATCCACTAATTCTTTCCAGTAACCATTTATATATGCTTCCTGTAAGGGAGTATCGTATTCATCTAACAAAATGATTGTCTTTTTTCCATAGTATTTTTCTAAAAACATAGAAAGAATCTTAATACTTCTTGCAATTGTTGTATCTGAAACCTCTATATATTGAGTCATATTAATATCAAATGAACGAATATAGTTTTTTTCTTCTTTTGTAAACATATCACTTTTTAACAAAAAGTGATATGTTTTATAAAGTTCGATAATAACCGAAAGAATTCCTTCCCGGCTGGCTTGAAAGGTAGTTCCTTTTACATCAGCAAAGGATAAAAATATTACAGGATAACTTCCTTGTATTTTTTGATATTTTTCTTCTTTCCAAATCTCAAGCCCCTCAAACAGATCTCCCCGACCTTCATACTGACAGGAGAAAAAACACTCTAACATATTCATATTTAACGTTTTTCCAAAACGACAGGGACGGGTAATTAAAGTAACCACATCTTCATTTTCCCACCATTCTTTAATAAATTTAGTTTTATCAATATAGAAATTGTCTTTTTCTCTTATGGAAAGAAAATTTTGTTTCCCTATGCTTATACTTTTCACAAAATCTCTCCTTTCAGTATTCTATTTTCTATACTTTAGTATAACAAAAATATTCTTTGGTAGCAATCAGCTTTCATTCATGGTGGTGCTGCCGAAGGCAAATTATAAATAGGCTGGATTCCGTTACAGTTTGCACCATAGGTGTGAACTGTAACACTCTTTCTTCACTGTGGATACCTCTCTTGCGAGTTATGTCGATTTATTATATAATAAGCTTATATACTTACTTTGCAAGCATCACCATGAATGAAAGTTGTCATATAAAGGCATTTTTTGCTAATATTAAACCGAGATTATTCACGGCCTTAAGCATGAACTAAGTCTTATGTAAGCTGAAAGCTTAGAACTAAAGACTTATTCATGCTTAATAGGGCAATTGGCGATGATTGCAGACAGGTGACGCTGCCGAGCGGCTCCTATCTGGGATAGCAGCGGTCTGCAATATAGATCGTGAATAATTGAGGTTAAAAATTTTAAACGGAGGATAAAATACATGGGATTATTTTCAGGGTGTGGACCTGTCTTTTTGAAAGAAAATAGTGAGGCATCTGTATTTATTGAAAAAATGCAGATTTTATCAGAAAAGGCTGAGGGCGAATGTAAAAAAGAAATTGATAAACAGCTTAAAATAGCCAGTTATGGATTGGCTGGCGAGGAAACTATTGCCTTTGAATTAAAAAATAGTGGATTAAACATGTTTATTCTTCATGATATATATTTGCAATATGAAGATTTATCTGCTCAAATTGATTATTTAATTGTAGCTCCAAAAAACATTTATGTTATTGAATGTAAAAATTTAATTGGTAACATTGAGATTAATAACAAAGGTGGTTTTATTCGTTCCTACAATTTATTTGGCAAAAAATTAACGGAAGGAATTTATTCCCCTATTACACAAAATGAACGTCATTTGAATGTGATTAAAGCAATTCGCAAAAACAAAAAGAATGCATTATCAAAAATCTTCTTTGAGAAAAACTTTGATAACACTTACAAATCTATTGTATGTTTAGCCAATCCAAAAACTATCCTGAATGACAAATATGCCAAGAAGGAAGTGAAAGATAAAGTTGTGCGTGCTGACCAACTGATTGCCTGCATCAAAAAAATGGAACAAGAAAGCAAAAATGAAAAAAGTTCAGAAAAGTCGATGCGTAAATTAGCTGAATTTTTCCTAAATTCATCGGTACCAAATAAATCTGATTATGTAAGCAAATATGAAGATATGCTAAAACAGTTCAACATAAATACTCCAATGGAAACTCCTGTTCAAAATCAAAAAAATATACAAAATAATATGTCTGTAGAAGGCGAAAAGTTATGTCCCAAATGTGGTGGCAAATTGATTCTTCGTACTGCAAAACGAGGAGATTATGCAGGTTCACAATTTTATGGATGCCAAAATTATCCCAATTGCAGATTTATAGAAAATATAAAATAACATTGTAATTGTTTAGAAGCATGAACAGTTATGTTTAAGCCCATAATGATTCGCCTTTGGCGAAGGGGCTTAAACATTACAGAATTTACTATGAAAGTCCTGACAAACGGCTATATTTCATGCAAGCTTGCTTGCAAAGAAATATAGACATTTGGCTGGCTAAACTGTATGAGTATGTAGGGCGGCAGCATGGTATACGAACACAGTTAGTGATTGTGGGAGTGCGTAGTATGTAGCAATTAACTTTCATTTTTCTCTCTTTTTATGATTCCCCACCTCTATTGAGCGTTTTTCTCACCTATTTTTCTCTTCATCAATATACAACCAAGTACAAATACTACTCCACCTAATGCAACAAATCCAGACCAAAGGATATCCCAATAACATGCCGTCACATCAAACATCCTCAATAGCAATTCATGCCAAAATTTTAATCCTGTTGCAATCGCAAATAAATCAAATAGCACATATCCTCCACCAAATAAATATATCCAACGCCACCAATAATTGTAATGCAAGTTTCTAAAAAAAGTAATTATGCCTGCTACACAAAGTGCTGCTAAAATACCCATTAATAAAAAGTAAAACATCCCTTTATCTTCCATTGTTTGAATCCAGAATGTAGCGTAGGATTTTCTGTCAATAAGTCCCCAAATTCTATGTAAATGAAATATGCCCAAAAACAGAAAAAACCATGGTTCATAACTATATATTTTCTTCATTTTATTCTCCAAATAAAAATGTTACTAATTTCTTCTTTTCATTTTGTTGATTTAAAAATTGTTTTCATTTCAAATTCCTTTATAGAACTTAATCATTAGTTATTGCCATCCTATTGTTGTATCGCTTTACAATTCTTATTCCATACACAAACCAGATATAAAAATACCAAAATACAAGAGTAATTGTTGGATATTGTATTTTTAATAATTTCATGCTAATGGCAACCACTAAAATGAATGCTGAGAAAATATGAACATAAATCCACTTATTTTTTCTTTCAATCCATAGATTCATAGCTGTGCTAATCAAAAAGGAATAATCCATAAACATAATAAAAACTCCTACAATATTAAACCATTTTAACTCCATTCCCTCATAAAACACACCTGCAATAGCTAATGTTGTTGCAATAAACACAATAAAATCTAAAAAACATACTGTTTTTTCATGTATACTCTCCCTTATATATTCAAAAGCTTATCAAACACTATCATAATAAGTCTTAATTATACACTTCGCCATATAAAAAAACAATCCCTAAGAAATATTAATTTCTAGGGAACTTTTTATAGTGTCATTTCAGATAGCTTCTTTGACACTATTGTTTACTCTCAATTAGTCTTTTTGCTTGGTAAATTGTTCTTTTAACTATTTAACATTTATCAATTGTTTATTATAAATTTCTCTATATTTTTATGAATAAAGTTATGTATTGTTTCTATCTTTTCTCGCAATTTACAACAAATACACTTCCATCAAATACTGTTACCTCAATATTCCCCATCTCCTCATCCACTTTTACATCTTGGATTAGAATTTCATTTATCACATCATAAATAATAGTTCAGCCATGCCATTCATATTTTGCCAAAATATACATCACGACTAAAAATATTATGAATTGGCTGGCAAAATATTCATGTATGGTGTTAAGCATATAAAAGTATGTGTGAAAGTTGCCCTGCGTGAGCAAGCTCCCTCGTGCAACTTTCACACATGCTTTTGCATGGCTGAATTATAACTATCAAAAAGATGATTACTGAATTCCTCTATTGACATCATTCTCTTTCCCTTCTCTTCATTTTATATTTTTGTAACCGTTTAGTTGCATATCTGTATATTCAATACCACTATTTGGTAACATATTTTTGAGGTGATGCTATGCATTATACTAAACGAATTGAGAATTTGCGTATTGACGCTGACAAAACACAACAACAAATTGCTGATATATTAGTCTGTCAAAGGGAGGTTTACCGTCGCTATGAAAAAGGAGAACGGGAACTCCCTCTTTGGGCTGCTATCAAATTAGCTGAATACTATAATGTGTCACTAGACTATCTAGTGGGACTAACTGCAAAACGTTCTCCATTTCCAAAGAAATAGATAAAACTTCAAAATAAAGTTTTTCCTTAATCTTTTTATTCCTAATGACAATACCAACGACTGTCCAATTTCTTATTATGTTATAGTATCTACATCCTCATCATACCACCATTTGGTTACGTTAGCAAGGAATAATTTTATAACGTACTTAAACCTTCATTATATTATAAACTTATGTGCCTGCTAGCACAGGCACTACCATAAGCAAATTCAATTGACTGACCTTGCATTAATCAAAAGATTCTGACTTAATCAGATTCTAAAAAAGTCCACTAACTTTAATAAACCACTTATCAAAGTTAGTGAACCTTACAACAAAGGCTTTACTCTGTCCATCATCAAATTAAACTTTAAAACCTCTTCATTAATATAATCCTTAAATTCATTTGAAATATATAATCCGAATCTTTCCCATATAAATTCTTCATCAAAGAGTCTTTCTAAAATAGTTACATCTACTACATTTTTTACTGCATCATCTCCATGTTTCCACATTATCTCAATAGCTTTACAATATAATCGAATAGCAGCTTTATAATTTAATCGAATAGTTCCTTCTCTATCTATATGACATTTTAATAAGTCCATGAATGGCTTAGTAACTAAATCTTCGACCAATACATGTAATAAAATTTCATTAAAATCTTTCTTGTGATTCTTTAATATTTGTCTTCCTTCTAGTGTTAAATCTGCCAACATGTAAGCACATGCTCTAATATCCAAAATATCATTTTCAGAATAATTCTTTAACTTTTTCCTATCAACAAGTTCCCTAAATTTGCTGACCATTTGCTCATATTCCGTTCTTTCAAAAATCCAATTCATATCTTTTATCCAACAAATATTGCCTTCTGTTTGATAATATGGCAACGTATAATTCATACGTCTTCTATATAATTCTTCATCCCAATGCTCGCTTATCCATTCTTGCCATAAAGGACTATAAATATTTTCAAATGCAATATAGCCATACTCTTCCCAGTCCTTATCAGAATATGTACTGGTATTTAAAATTCCGTTTTTCTTTTCTTCTTCGAAATCTTCATTTTCATGTAGAACATATCCTATTCTGTTCCAATAAACAAAATTTTTTGTCTTTTCCACTTCAACTACAATGACAGTACAAGTAAAATCCAAATCTTCTGGGCAAAGAAGTAATGGTAATACTACAGAATCCATCTCAATCAATTTCCACACCCATCTAATGTCCCCACTCCAATCAAGTTCTTTACGCCATGCAGGACATAAACCATTAAAGGGTTCCATTAACTTTAAATTATCGTCTTTTGATTCCAAAGCCCACTCACTTAAATAATCTGGTAATATTTTCTCATCAATTATCCAATAACTTTCTTTGTATCCATATATTGTTTCTATATCTTTTACATCAATATGATTCACATTTTCACTCCTATTTAAACTTTATAATTTACTTTTTATGTCAATCACAACTACTTTTTGCCCCAATCCTGAAACCATGCATCATCTACAAATTCATTCCAGCAATAACTTACCTTACTTGCTTTAAATTCTAACTTACAAAATAAACATTCATCCCATGCATCTCCTAAAATTTCTACTTTTCCATTATTACTATCAAAGGAAAATTCCAAAACCTCTAAATCAATATCAGCCACTTCCTCTTTATTCACATTTTTTTCGGCATCATTTGACAAAAATTTTATTCCACTCATATATATCGCATTATGTAAAATTACGGAAGCAACCCCTGTTTGTTTATGCCGTCCTGTTTTATTTCTAACATTCTCTTTTGTCACATCAAATCCATCATCAAACAATAATATTATGTCATTTCCCCAATACACATCTGAAATTGTATGGTCGTGTAAGGAAACTTGGTTATCCTCTGTTATTATTTTCCAATTCATTTTGTGTCGTTTAATCCTCTTATAATTCATGTCATTTTATTTCCTTTTCTATATTTTATAGTCTGAATATACACACAATCATACCAAATATACAAAATGCAGATGATATCTGCAACCTCTTCAATTTAAATATCTTTTTTATAGTATACCTAAAAATGCTGTATTAATCAAACTTTTCTCTTTTTATCCATAATTAATCCTTCAATAAATTTCCATGCATTGTATTTTACAACAATACAAATTTATATAACTTTTAAATTTGTTTCTTTGGATATTTTCCTTATTAATTACCACTCCTTTTTTAGAGATAGTATATAAATTAGATATGAAATTATGTACTATCACAGAATCAAGATAGAATTGATTAAAAATAGTAGAACCAAAGATTAAATTTTACTTAAAATTTAACACAAAAAAGGCTTTCCGAAGTTTCGGAAAGCCTTTTAAAATCAATATTTATACAAATTATTCAATAACTGTAGCAACACGGCCTGAACCTACAGTACGTCCACCCTCACGGATAGCGAATGTAAGACCCTGAGACATAGCTACTGGATGAATCAATTCGATTGTCATCTCTACGTTATCTCCAGGCATACACATTTCTGTACCTGCTGGTAATTCGATGATACCAGTAACGTCAGTTGTTCTGAAGTAGAACTGTGGTCTGTAGTTGTTGAAGAATGGAGTATGACGTCCACCTTCATCTTTTGTCAAAACGTAAACCTGAGCAGTAAACTTTGTATGACATGTTAATGAACCTGGTTTAGCAAGAACCTGTCCTCTTTCGATATCAGTTCTGTTGATACCACGAAGAAGAACACCGATGTTATCTCCAGCCTGAGCCTCATCAAGAAGCTTACGGAACATTTCAATACCAGTTACAACAGATTTCTGAGTTTCTTCCTTAATACCAACGATTTCTACTTCATCAGATAAGTGAAGAACACCAGCTTCTACTCTACCAGTAGCAACTGTACCACGACCTGTGATAGAGAATACGTCTTCGATAGGCATTACGAAGTCTTTATCTGTATCACGCTGTGGATCTGGAATATACTCATCAACTGTGCTCATTAATTCCATGATCTTGTCTCCCCATTCTCCGTTTGGATCTTCAAGAGCTTTTAAAGCAGATCCTTTTACGATTGGGCAGTCATTGAAATCATACTCAGCTAACTGATCTGTGATTTCCATTTCTACTAATTCTAATAACTCTTCATCATCAACCATATCACATTTATTCATGAATACTACGATGTAAGGTACACCTACCTGACGAGACAATAAGATATGCTCTTTTGTCTGAGCCATAACACCGTCAGTAGCAGCAACAACAAGGATAGCTCCGTCCATCTGAGCTGCACCAGTGATCATGTTCTTAACGTAGTCAGCATGTCCTGGACAGTCAACGTGAGCGTAATGTCTCTTGTCTGTTTCGTACTCAACGTGAGCAGTAGAAATAGTGATACCTCTTTCTCTTTCTTCTGGAGCTTTATCAATATTTTCAAAATCTACAGCAGCGTTACCAGCTACTCTTGCAGCAAGAGTTTTGGTGATAGCAGCTGTTAATGTTGTTTTACCGTGGTCAACGTGACCGATAGTACCAATGTTACAATGTGGTTTAGTTCTCTCAAACTTAGCTTTTGCCATTTTAAATATCCTCCTTTAATTGATGCTTTACGCATACTTCCCTATGGGAATGTTTTTAAACAATGCCATTATCTCTTATGACAATGCGATATATTTATCATTATATTTCATTATCCCAAAATTTTCAAGCACTTTTTACCAAAAAAATGCCATTTTAACCCTTCTCGAATTGAAGGTCATGAATAATCCTGGATTATTTTTCTTTCTGGGATAAAATCTTTTCCTGTACAGACTTTGGAACTGGCTCATATTTCTCAAAGAACATAGAGTAGTTACCACGTCCCTGTGTCTTAGAACGAAGGTCTGTAGAATATCCAAACATTTCTGACAATGGAACAAATCCTCTAACAATCTTTCCACCGCCCAAGTCATCCATACCTTCGATACGTCCACGACGAGAGTTAATATCTCCAATAACATCTCCCATGTACTCTTCTGGCATAGTTACTTCTACTTTCATAATTGGCTCAAGCAATACTGCTCCTGCCTTATGCATAGCCTCTTTAAATGCCATAGAACCAGCAATGTGGAATGCCATTTCACTTGAGTCTACTTCATGGTATGATCCATCATATACGGTAGCATGTACACCAAGCACTGGGAATCCAGCTAAGATACCAGCTTGTGCAGCTTCTTCAATACCTTCTCCTACAGCTGGAATATATTCCTTAGGAATAGCACCACCCACTACTGTAGAATCAAATTTGAACAATTCTTCTCCATTGGCATCCATTGGCTCAAAACGAACCTTACAATGTCCATACTGACCACGTCCACCAGACTGTTTTGCATACTTGCTATCTACTTCAACAGTTTGTGTAAAGGTTTCTTTGTATGCAACCTGAGGAGCACCAACATTAGCCTCTACTTTGAACTCACGAAGAAGTCTGTCAACAATGATTTCCAAATGAAGCTCACCCATACCAGCAATGATTGTCTGTCCGGTTTCTTCGTCTGTATGCTGACGGAAAGTAGGATCTTCTTCTGCAAGTTTTGCTAAAGCTTCACCCATCTTACCTTGGTCATTCTTTGTCTTAGGCTCAATTGCAAGCTCAATAACTGGTTCTGGGAATTCCATAGACTCTAAGATAACCGGAGCCTTTTCATCACAAATTGTATCACCTGTTGTAGTTGTCTTAAAACCAACTGCAGCAGCAATATCACCAGCATATACTTTATCAAGTTCTTCTCTCTTATTTGCATGCATCTGTAAGATACGTCCTACACGTTCTTTCTTTCCTTTTGTTGAGTTAAGAACATAAGAACCAGAATTCATTGTTCCAGAATACACACGGAAGAATGCCAACTTACCAACAAATGGGTCAGCCATAATCTTAAATGCCAATGCAGAGAAAGGTTCTTCATCAGAAGAATGTCTCTCAACTTCATTTCCAGCATCATCTACACCCTTAATCGCTGGGATATCAGTAGGAGCTGGTAAAAATTCGATAACAGCATCAAGAAGCTTCTGTACACCTTTGTTCTTATATGCAGATCCGCAACATACAGGTACTGCTTTACAATCACAAGTAGCCTTTCTCAAAGCTGCCTTCATAGCTTCAACAGAAGGTTCTTCTCCTTCCAAATATTCCATCATTAAATCATCATCTAATTCGCAGATTTTCTCAACTAACTCAGTATGATACAACTCAGCATCTTCCTTCATATCATCAGGAATTTCTGTAATTGAAATGTCATCACCCTTATCATCATTATAGATGTACGCCTGCATCTCAAATAAATCAATTAAACCTTTGAAGTCATCTTCCTTACCAATAGGTAACTGAAGACAAATTGCATTCTTACCTAATCTTGTTTTAATTTGTTCTACTGCACCATAAAAATCCGCACCAAGAATATCCATCTTATTGATAAATGCCATACGTGGTACATTGTATGTGTCAGCCTGACGCCATACATTCTCTGACTGTGGTTCAACACCACCCTTAGCACAGAATACACCAATTGCACTATCAAGTACACGAAGGGAACGTTCTACCTCTACAGTAAAATCAACGTGTCCCGGTGTATCAATAATGTTGATACGATGTTCTTTTGCCCCCGGTATAGTCTTAGCCTTTTTTTGTAATGTCCAGTGACATGTTGTAGCTGCAGAAGTAATTGTGATACCTCTTTCCTGTTCCTGCTCCATCCAGTCCATGGTAGCATTACCATCATGTGTATCACCAATTTTATGGTTTACACCTGTATAGTACAAAATACGTTCTGTTGTTGTTGTCTTACCAGCATCAATATGTGCCATAATACCAATATTTCTTGTTTCTGATAACGCATACTCTCTTCCAGCCAAGGATATTTCCTCCTTTATCATTTATTTATGCAAATGCATATATTCTTTCACTGCCCTTGCAGTAATAATTCAGTTTCTTTCTTCATATAGAAATACCGCCTACTTTCGCAGACGGTAATCCTCTTTATGCAAATTCCGCCGTAACTGTCACGAACATGTATATTATTTCAATGTGTTGTAACTGTGTTACAATCCATCTTTCATCCGTTCCAAGAAGTCTCTTTCGACCACTGCTGTTATATGCGGATATGACTTTTATCCTACCAACGATAGTGTGCAAATGCTTTATTTGCTTCAGCCATCTTATGCATATCTTCTTTCTTCTTTACTGCAGCTCCTGTATTATTCACTGCATCCATAATCTCATTAGCCAATCTTTCTTGCTGAGTTTTCTCTCCTCTTTTACGAGAGTAAACTGTTAACCAACGAAGAGCTAATGCTTGTCTTCTATCTGGTCTTACTTCGATTGGTACCTGATATGTTGCACCACCGATACGTCTTGCCTTTACTTCAAGAACGGGCATAATGTTATTCATAGCTTCTTCAAAAACTTCCATAGCATCTTTGCCAGTCTTCTCTGCTACTCTCTCAAATGCACCATATACGATTTTCTCTGCAACACCCTTCTTACCATCTAACATAATGTTGTTGATTAACTTTGTAACAACTTTATTGTTGTAAATTGGATCTGCTAATACATCTCTTTTTTGAATATGTCCTTTACGTGGCACGTTCCTTCCCTCCTTAAAAGAATACATTATTGGAAGCCTTAACTTCCTCTATTTAGATTCTTAGGTACTCACAATAATTCCTGTGTCCGCGCTCGATTTAATAATCTATCACCTGCAACCTCAGGATTCGGAAATCTCCGTCATAGTAAAAATTAATCCGGCACTTTCTTGAATTAGTGTAGTGAATGTCCTACATTCATCTTATTTAGCGTCTTTTGGTCTCTTAGCTCCGTACTTAGAACGAGCCTGCTTTCTGTTAGCAACACCTGCAGTATCCAGTGTACCTCTAACAACATGGTATCTTGTACCTGGTAAATCCTTTACACGACCACCTCTGATAAGAACAACACTATGTTCCTGTAAGTTATGTCCCTCACCTGGAATATAACTTGTTACTTCGATACCATTAGAAAGACGAACTCTGGCAATCTTTCTAAGAGCTGAGTTAGGCTTCTTAGGTGTTGCAGTTCTAACAGCTGTACAAACACCTCTCTTTTGTGGAGAAGATGTGTTTGTTACCTTCTTATTCAAAGAGTTGTATCCTCTCTGTAAAGCTGGAGAATTGGATTTTTTCTCTAATGTCTTTCTACCTTTTCTTACTAATTGGTTAAAAGTTGGCATTAATTTTCACCTCCTGTGGTTATTTTGTCTTCTTGTTTCTATAAAATAGTCTTACAGGCTCGGTTGTACCTGTAAAACAACACACTTAAAACACGTGCTTTTTCATTGTAGTGCATTTTTCCTGTCTTGTCAACATTTTTCAAAAATTTTTTAAAATCTTATCCCGCATGCAGTTACTGTTCACACCTACGGTGCTAACAGTAACCGAACCCAGCCTATTTATAATTCGCCTTTGGCGAAAGGCTGGATTCTTGGCTGTTCTACGTTTTTAGCACATAGCTTGACAGCAAGTGTCAAGCTTGTGGATGAACAGTAACCTCACGCCTGCTATATAGAAAAATAAGACCACCATTATTTTCACTTTACGAAAAAACAATGATGGTCTTTCTTGTATTGGAAGGATCTAGCGTAACTATTCAGGTAGAAACACGCATTTACTGCGTGTTTCGTAAGAAAAAATGAAAGTTGATTGCTACGTGCTACGCAC
>JAAVHR010000066.1 GCA_014799595.1 Clostridiales bacterium
TTATTAAATGCAATTTGTATACTCACTTTTATTGGACTGATGTCCACATGAGGATTTTTACCAGCCATTATGGGAAATTATTAGATATTATGTATATTCCGGAAAAATCCGAATGAGGGGTTCTGAACAGTTACTTTTTTTGCAATATAATATAAAGAAAAGGGGACAATGCTGTTATACTGAATGAAATTAGTATACAGCATTGTTTTTCTTTAAGGAACAACTTGAAAAATACTGGGAATTCAGTATAATAATTCAATAGAGATAGTGAATATAGAACTTGTATGGAGGAGCAAATAATGGGAGATAGCCAAGACAATATGGGTAAGATGCAGGAAAAGAAAACAGAAATACCTAAAAAAGAATTGAATGATACAGCAAAAGAAAAGATATATCAAAAGATTCTGGAATTGGATAAGAGTGTAAAAGTAATTGAACAATATGAATTATTTGTATTTGTATATAAAAATATCATACAAAAAGCAAAGAGACTGGAGGATTATAAAGATGCTGCTAATTATAAGGAAAAGTATGAAAAACTGTTAGAAGAAATACAAAAGGAAGGCAGGGAAAAAATTTACCAGAAGGCATTAAAGTTGAAAGAAAATGCTAAAAAAGCAGAAGACTTGCAATGGATCCGCAAAGAAGTCCATCGTATTCCAGGCTATAAGGATATAGACACAATTGGAGCATGGTGTGATTCGATGCAGGAGAATATGGAAAAGAGAGAAAAAAGAAATGCATGGATCCGGTTGTTTATCATTGTGCTTGTGGTTTGCATAATTACATTAATCGGAAGATATGTTTATTATAATAGGTGATCATGCCGCTTTCAGCGGCTTCATCATGAATGAAAGTATCAGTTATGCTGCACTGCATGCTTTTGTAACTGCCTGATATGAATTCGCAATTTGGGCTATCGCCCTACTTGCTCATACACTAGGTTCTACGATAGATGTAACAGTTGATTTTTATGCAAGCACAAACCAACTGTTACATCTATCGATAATACTTTCATAGTAAACAAAGGGGTTGTATTCTGTAAAAAAAACATTTAGAATAAAAGTAGAAAGACAGGATATGGAAGGAGCAGAGGAATGGCAAATATTATTTCAGATGAAACAATAGAATATGTAGGTATTCTGGCAAAGCTGGAATTATCAGAAGAAGAGAAAGAGCAGGCAAAAAAAGATATGGGAAGTATGCTGGATTATATTGATAAACTGAATGAATTAGATACTTCAGCAGTGAAACCTATGTCTCACGTATTTCCAGTGCATAATGTATTTCGCGAAGATGTGGTCGTAAATGGAGATGACAGAGAGAATATATTAAAGAATGCACCAGAGCAGAAAAAGGGTAGTTTTGAGGTGCCAAAAACAGTAGAATAAGGAATGCATTCTTTTCAAATAAGAAAGGAGTGGGTTATATGGGTAAAAGGGAAGAATTAGCATTAAACCGCCCATGGTTTTGTCCTATATGTGGTGGAGAGATGAAGCCATTGTATGCAGGGATTTATGAGTGTAAGAAGTGCAAAAAACAAGAGTATGATGATTTTGGAAAAGTACGGGCTTACATTGAGGAACATGGAAAACAGCCTGCAATGATATTAGCACAAGAGACAGGAGTGGCGGTACAAACTATAGAAATGTTTCTGCGGACTGGAAGATTGGAAATACCAGAAGGTTCAGAAATTTATATTTCTTGTGAACGTTGTGGATGTGATATCCGTTATGGAAGATTTTGCAGTGATTGTATGAAGATTCTGAGCGGTGATATGAAGAAAGCATTTTTTAATGAGGCAGTTGGTGAGAAGCCAAAGGTGTCATCAAGTAAAAAAACAAATGGTAAAATGTACACCATAGATTGGATAGAGAAAAGGAAAAACTAAACAACCATGCGTCTGCATTTTCTTGCAAGTTGCGATGGCTCGAAGAGCTTAGTACTTTAGGGCTTGCACGAAATGTAGCCGTTTGTTAGGACTTTCATAGTAAATAGGAGGAAAAAAAGTGGATTTGTTAAGCTTAACTGCCGTAGAGTTGTCGAAGAAGATAAAGGCGAAAGAAGTAACCGTAATAGAAGCAACAAAAGCGGTACTTAACCAGATTGATAAAATAGAAGATAAGATAAACAGTTATGTAACAGTGGATAAAGAAGGTGCCATAAAGAGAGCAGAAGAGGTACAAAAGTTAATAGATGATGGCAGTCTTACTGGACCATTAGCTGGAGTACCTGTTGCGATTAAGGATAATATGTGTACTAGTGGGATGTTGACTACCTGTAGTTCTAAGATTCTTGAGAATTTTTATCCTACTTATACTGCAGAAGCAGTTTTGAATTTGGAAAAAGCAGGAGTGGTAATTATTGGCAAAACAAATATGGACGAGTTTGCCATGGGAAGTACCACAGAGACTTCTGCGTATGGACCAACTAAGAATCCTTGGAATACAGAACATGTGCCTGGAGGATCATCTGGAGGTTCTTGTAGTGCAGTTTCTGCCAATGAATGTTTTTTCGCATTAGGTTCTGATACTGGTGGTTCTATTCGTCAGCCAAGTTCCTTTTGTGGAGTAACAGGTATCAAGCCAACTTATGGTACAGTATCCCGTTATGGATTGATTGCATACGGGTCTTCTCTTGACCAGATTGGACCAGTTGCGAAAGATGTAACCGATTGTGCAACTATTTTAGAGACAATTGCCTCTTATGATAAGAAAGATAGTACATCAGTAGCAAGAGAGGACTATAATTTTACGGAAGCTTTGGTAGATGATGTGACAGGTATGAAGATTGGTATTCCTAAAGATTACTTTGGAGAAGGATTGGAATCCGAGGTGAAAGAAGCAGTTCTTGCAGCAGCCAAAGAATTAGAGAAAAAAGGTGCTATTATAGAAGAATTTGATTTGAGACTTGTGGATTATGCAATTCCTGCTTATTATGTAATTGCAGCAGCAGAGGCAAGCTCTAATCTGGCACGTTTTGATGGGGTAAAATATGGATATCGTTCAGAGGATTATAATGGATTACACAATATGTATAAAAAGACCCGTTCGGAAGGCTTTGGTCCAGAAGTGAAACGTCGTATTATGCTTGGATCTTTTGTATTAAGTTCTGGTTATTATGATGCATATTATTTGAAGGCATTGAGAACGAAGGCACTTATTAAACAGGAATTTGACAAAGCATTTGAAAAATATGATGTGATTTTAGGGCCTGCAGCACCAACCACGGCACCAAAGATTGGTGATAGTCTAAGTGATCCGATTAAGATGTATTTAGGAGATATTTATACCATTTCTGTGAATTTAGCAGGACTTCCTGGAATCAGTGTACCATGTGGTGTAGATAGTAAAGGTCTGCCGATTGGTCTGCAATTGATTGGGGACTGTTTTAAAGAAAAGAATATTATTCGTGCTGCTTATGCTTTTGAGCAGACAAGAAGTTATACAGGTCCTTTTGATAAATAAAAGATAGGGTAACTGTTCAGTTACAATATAAGAACGAAATGGATAGATGGAGGTAGTCATGAGTAAACAGTACGAAACAGTCATAGGACTTGAAGTCCATGTGGAATTAGCTACAAAGACAAAAATATTTTGTTCCTGTAGTACAGAATTTGGAGGAGCACCAAATACCCATACCTGTCCAGTATGTACTGGTATGCCGGGGTCTCTTCCGGTTCTGAATAAACAAGTGGTAGAATATGCAATAGCAGTAGGATTAGCTACGAATTGTACCATCACACAAAATTGTAAATTTGACCGTAAGAATTATTTTTATCCGGATAATCCCCAGAATTACCAGATATCCCAATTATATCTGCCAATCTGCCGTAATGGAAGTGTAGAAATTGAAACAGAAGAAGGAAAGAAATCCATTGGTATTCATGAGATTCACATGGAAGAGGATGCAGGAAAGCTGATTCATGATGATTGGGATGATTGTTCTTTAGTTGATTTTAACCGTTCTGGTGTTCCTTTGATAGAGATTGTTTCCGAACCAGATATGCGTTCTGCTGAGGAAGTAATTGCTTATCTTGAGAAGTTAAGAATGATTATTCAATATCTGGGAGCATCGGATTGTAAGTTAAATGAAGGCTCTATGCGTGCAGATGTAAATTTGTCAGTAAGAGAATTAGGGGCAAAAGAGTTTGGAACAAGAACAGAAATGAAGAATTTGAACTCTTTCAAAGCAATTGCCAGAGCCATTGAATCAGAAAGAGAACGCCAGATTGACTTACTTGAATCTGGGGAAGAGGTAATACAGGAAACCAGACGTTGGGATGATACCAAAGAATATTCTTACGCAATGCGTTCTAAAGAGGATGCACAAGATTACCGTTACTTCCCAGACCCAGATTTAGTACCTGTAGTAATTAGTGATGAATGGCTGGAAGAAGTAAGAAAACGTCAACCGGAACTTCGTGATGAAAAAATGGCAAGATATGCAAAAGAATATGAAATTCCCGAATATGATATTTCCATTATAACTTCCTCTAAGCATTTGGCAGATATCTTTGAAGAAACAGTTGCAATATGTAACAATCCAAAGAAAGTTTCTAACTGGCTTATGGTAGAAACTATGCGTCTTTTAAAGGAACATGATATGGAACCAGAGGATATCCGTTTTTCACCTGCTAATTTGGCTAAATTGATTGAACTGGCAGAATCTAAAGCAATCAATAGCAGTGTGGCAAAGGAAGTCTTTGAAAAAGTTTTTGATGAAGACATTAATCCAGAAGAATATGTGGAGGAGCATGGATTAAAGGCGGTCAATGATGAAGGTGCATTAAGAGCAACCATAGAGAAGATTGTAGAAGCAAATCCACAATCTGTAGAAGATTACAGAAACGGGAAAAAGAAAGCCATTGGATTCCTGGTAGGGCAGACCATGAAAGAAATGAAAGGTAAGGCAGACCCAGGGATGATTAATCAGATTTTAACAGATATTTTAGAAGGATAAAAGTAACAGTTCAGCCGGGGCTGACCTGTTACGGATAAAATACTAGGATATCTGTAAAAATGATAGAGATAGGTAACTGTTCATGGTTCTGAACAGTTACAGAGATAGAAAGGACAAGATGTATTATGAAAAAAATTATAAGTACTGAAAAAGCACCAGCAGCAATTGGACCATATTCCCAGGCAATTGAGGTAAATAATATGGTATTTACTTCAGGAGTAATTCCAATTATTCCAGAAACTGGAGAATTAGTAAGTGGTGGAATTGAAGAACAGGCAGATCAGGCAATTGGTAATCTTGCAGCCTTGCTGGCTGAGGCGGGAGTAGATATGGAGAATGTAATTAAAACTACCGTATTTATTAAAGACATGAATGATTTTGCAAAAGTGAATGAGGTATATGCAAAATATTTTACCACGCAATTTCCTGCTCGTTCTTGTGTGGAAGTGGCAAGACTTCCTAAGGATGTATTGATTGAGATTGAAGCAATTGGTGTGAAAGGTTAGGAAGTATATGGGGAACGATAACAAGATAGAAAAAGATATAGAAGTTATGGAACCCGGTTGTGAAAGAGAAGATAGAATTGTAGAAAATGCCAGGGAACAAGGGAAGGGTAAGCTGCTCTTGCTTACCCTGGTAAGTTATTTTTTGTTCTCTTTTGCACTAAGAGAAATGGCAAAGCTCTTTGGCAGCCGGATTCCCTTTTTACATAGTGCTATATGCAGTGTATTGGTATCCCAGATTGGACTCATCCTGCCTGCGATATGTTATCTGTGGAAAAATAAATATGATCCAGTTAAGTTTTTAAAAATACGTCTTTTGCACCCACTTACCATAATTTTACTAGTAATATTTGCGTATGCCAGTTACCCAATTATTATCTTTTGTAATTATATATCTATGCGGGTATCAGAAAATGTAGTAGGAAATGCTCTTAGTAGTTCATTTACAGAATATCCAATATGGATATGTGTGCTGGTAATTGCAGGTATACCATGTATTGTAGAAGAATTTATCTTCCGTGGAGTGTTATATCAATCCTATCGAAGTACTGGTTTAGTAAAAGCAGGTATCACAACCGCTATTTTATTTGGTCTCTTTCATTTAAATATCAATCAGATGTCTTATGCAATAGTACTTGGCATGTTTTTTATTGCTTTAAATGAGATAACAGGCTCTATTTTAAGTTCTATGGTTGTACATTTTGTAATTAATGGAACTTCTGTATTTTTAAGCAGTAAGATCCATTCTGTTGCTGGAAGCCTCACAATGGATGCGACCAATTCTGTGGCATCATCTGGGCTTATGATTTTAGTATTGGGATTTATGTCATTGGTATCACTGGTTATTCTTGGTGTATTACTTTATGCTATTGTTTGCTTGGAGAAAAGACAAGAGGCGGTAAGAGAAATCTGGGAGACAAAAGGAGAGCAGACAGGTAGGATTTTATCACCTTTTCTTATAATTACATTGTTGATTTGTATAGGAGTGATGATATGGAACCAAATAGGTTAAAGGACTTTCAAATAGTTATATAATGGAACAGAGAAGATGAAAGCAGAAGTTTACTACTGTTGTAGAAGATTCTATAATTGTAGAAAAAATGTAAATATATAGAAGAAGGAAAACCTTATAGACGGTGCATTTTGTCTAGAGGTATCATATCAGAATTTAACAAATTATTTCTTGGACTTGACAAAATGTGGAATCTTCGCTATAATGTGTCTGTGTTGTTGTAATAAATAATTAACAATTTAGAAAAAAAGAAAGGTCGTGATTGACGAATGAAGAAGCGTTCAATAGCTAAGGTGACTCTGTGTTGTGGAGCAGCATTAGCTATCGTTGCAACTACAAAGGCACCTGTCGTTACGTCGGCAACACTTTGTGGAGAAAAAGGACTTGCGGGTATATCCATTACCTTAGATAAATATTGTGCAACTGAGGAGGAAACACAAGTTGCTGGTGCAAGCGAGATGCCAGAAAGTAATGTGGTTTCTCAATCAGCAATTAATGAAACTTCTCAATTTGATAATATTGGTATTTCTATTGCGAATAATTATGTAAATATTCGTAAGAAAGCTAGTGAAGAAAGTAAAGTGATTGGTAAATTATATAAAGGTGCAGCAGCAACCATTTTAGGAACAGATGGACAATGGATAAAGATTGAATCTGGTAGCTGTACTGGTTATGTTAGCCAAGACTTTCTTGCTACAGGATTACGCGCAGAAGAATTGGCGGACGAATATGGTAAGAAAGTTGCAACCGTAACTGCAACGACTTTGAAAGTAAGAGAAAAGGCAGATACAGAAGCTACATGTCTTACTATGGTACCAGGTGGTGAGACTTATGAAGTAGTAAAAGAAACTGGTGAATGGGTTAAGATTAAAGTACAAGATGAAGAAATCAGAGGCTTTGTATCAAAAGAATATGTAGATATAGATATGGAGTTTGAAAAAGCGATTTCTATTAAAGAAGAAAAAGAAAAACTTCGTAGAGAAGCAGAAGAAAGAAGAGCAGCAGAAGAAGCAGCGAGAGCGGCAGAAGAGGCGGCAAGAGCAGAAGAGGATGCAAGAAATGCAGCAACGAGCAATAGTTCTACTCCAAGTAGTTCTAACTCTTCAAGTAGTTCAAGCAACTCAGGCAGTTCAAGTTCTTCTAAGAGTTCAAGTTCATCCAAAAGTTCGACTTCATCCCAAAGTCCTTCCTCAAGTAGCAGTAGTTCTTCAGGAAGTTCTGATAGTGGTACTGTAAAAGGAAGTGGTACAGGATCAGAAGTTGCATCTTATGCATTACAGTTTGTTGGTAACCCTTATGTATGGGGAGGAAGCAGTTTAACAGGCGGAGCTGATTGTTCTGGATTTGTTATGGCTGTATATGCACACTTTGGTGTGTCATTACCACATTCTTCTTCTTCACAGGCATCTTATGGAACAAGTGTAAGTTTGTCTAGTGCTCAGCCTGGTGATTTAGTATTCTATGGTAATGGTGGAATTAATCACGTTGGAATATACATAGGTGGAGGACGGATTGTTCACGCCAAAGGAAGAAAGTATGGCATTACAACAGATGCTGTAGGCTATAGTTCTAAGAGAATAGTTTGTGTGAAACGTATTTTGAAATAGTTGAACGATTATTCTGAATATGAGTATAAATATAAAATTGCACCAATAAGTTTGCTTATATGGTGCAATTTTTCTGTTTCGTTTTAACAAAAGAAAGAATTAAATGAGATAGATATTTGCACATTGTGCCTAAATATGATATACTATAGTTAAAGTTAGTGTTAATAAAAAAAGAGAAGGAGGAAAGTGTATGCAAGAGAGAAGACAGTACAAACGATTACCAATTGAACTTACTTTGGAGATTAAGAAAGTGTATAAACAAGATTATGTAGTGATAGAAGATGTAGATGCGGAAATATCAGTTTTTGATATATCAAAATCTGGAATTGGTTTTGTTTCGAAGGCGAAGTTGCCGATAGATTTTTATTTTGATGGAAAAATTAAACTTGGAGATATAGATTATTTTTATGCGGTAATACATATTGTACGTGGTGAAGTAAATGCAAATGGTGAAGGCAATGCTTATGGTGCAGAATTTGTGGGGTTAGCACCATTCTTAGCAAATAAGATTGATGATTATGAAAGTAATATGGTAAAAAATAAAGAATAAAATGTATATAGCAAGATGGCTAATAAAAGTGCTATTATTCAGAAAAGTTTCTGTTTAATAGCATTTTTTGTTTCATAATCTCAGTTTATTGTTGCTTGCATTTTATAATACATAATGTGTCACAATTTGTCGAAAAATGAGATAATTTGTTTGTATAGTTAATATGTGCAATATGCACAATAATTCTTGGAACAAGCGGATATTGAAAAAGAGAAAGAGTTATTTAATGAAGTTATCCACAATTATCCACAAGAATAAGTGAATAAAAAAACTGAGAAATAAGTTATGCACCGAGTTATCCACAAAAATGTGGATAACTTTATAGGGGAAAAAGATGTCAAGTTCGAAATTGTGTTTTGTTATATCTGTAAAAATGTAGAAAAAGAGAGAAAAAATATTGTCTGACATATATGAGAATATTTAGAAAATAATAGAAAATTTCTGCTATTTTTTTGTTATTTGACCAAGATTATTCATGCACATCCTTGCGGAACAATTATAGTAAACGCATTTATTTAATACGTTTACTATAATAGGTCAAATGGATGATGATTGCAGACAGGCGACGCTGGTAAGTGGCTTTTAGCTGCAATAGCAACAGTCTGCAATATAGGACGTGAATAATTGAGGTTTATGTATATTTTTGCATAGGTGAATGGTAACAGTGGAAAAAGAAAAAGTTTTCAAGTTGCACGAGAGGACAAGACATGGTATAATATGGATAGAGCGTTAGGTGTATGAAATGGCATTTGGGGCTTAAAGGGGAAGGGTTTCAGTTGGGGTTATTTGGACCTTTCAATAATACAGTAAAGGAGTTGGACATTATGCGTTATATTATTAGTGGAAAGAACATTGACGTGACAGAAGGACTGAAGGAGGCTATCTATGAAAAGATAGGTAAGCTGGAGAGATATTTCACAGATGACACAGAAGTTCATGTTACATTTGGTGTAGAGAAGGAGAGACAGAAGATTGAAGTAACAATTCCGATGAAAGGGAATATTATTCGTGCAGAGCAGGAAAGCACAGATATGTATGTTTCTATTGATTTAGTGGAAGAGATTATCGAACGTCAGCTTCGTAAGTATAAAAATAAGATTGTAGAAAAAAAACAATCAGGAAGTGGATTGAATCAGGCTTTTATTGAAGAAGAGATACCAGATGATGAACAGATTGAGATTATTCGTTCCAAACGTTTTGCAGTTAAACCAATGGATGCAGAAGAAGCTTGTGTACAAATGGAATTATTAGGACATGATTTTTATGTGTTCCGCAATGCAGAAACGGATGAAGTAAATGTGGTTTATAAGAGAAAGAAGAATTCTTATGGATTGATAGAACCAGAATGTTAAAGATATAGCAAATACTAATAAACCAAAGCCGGTACTTGGAGTTTAAAAGTGTCGGCTTTTTTGCTTACTATGAAAGTCCTGACAAACGTCTATATTTCATGCAAGCTTGCTTGCAAAGAAATATAGACATTTGGCTGGCTAAACTGTATGAGTATGTAGGGCGACAGCCCAGAATACGAATA
>JAAVHR010000067.1 GCA_014799595.1 Clostridiales bacterium
ATTGAATTGTGTCATAATTTACACACTCCTGTCCCTGTATGCTGACCTGCAAGTCTAAAAAATCGGCTGAAACTACTGTATATTTTACTAAGATTCCATAATTGCCCTGAATTAACTATATGACATTGGTTCATGGTTCTGAACAGTTACTGATAAACATCTGGTATATATCTACCCTGTATTCTCACCCACTCCATAACGGCTGCTAATAAATATAATATAAATATCATGACACCAACATCTTTACAAGCATTCCCTCCTACTATGCCAATTATCATAAAAATAGCAGCTAAAAGCAAAAAAAATCTTATCAAATTTGAAAATATCCCACTTAAAAAGACCATTATTTTAAATTTCCAATTCATTATCCTATTCCTCTATTCTAGCTTTAATATACTGTTCCAGCATTTCTGCCGTATGGCTAATTCCTAATTTACTACTATTAATTGAAATATCATAGTTTCGGGAATCTCCCCATTTTACAGTACAATAATAGTTGTGATAAGCTTTCCGTTCCTTATCATTACGTTTAATCAATGCTTCTGCCTGTGATTGGGATATTCCATGGATTTTTTCGATACGCTTGACTTTTGCTTCCATATCTGCTAATACAAAAAAGGATATTAAACCATCATAGTTTTTTAATATGGATTCTGCACAACGCCCAACCACAACAAAAGAATCTCCTTGCTCCGCCTTTTTTTTCATATACTCAAACTGCATATTGGCAATATTTTCTTCTGGTGAATTACTATATCCTCTTATTGTCCTTGAAAACCATGGATTTTTCGGCAATTCATCATACCTCTTAATTTGATCTAAAGATATACTCTTTTCATCTGTAATTTCCCTTAAAAGATTGTGGTCATATAATGGTAGTCCAAATTTTTCCGCTATATACTCTGCAATAACATGACCTCCACTGCCAAACTCACGGCTTACTGTAATAATCAATTGTTTTGACATATATACCCCTCCTAAAAATATCTCACAAATATAACAATCATAGATATTATTAACACTAATACTGTCGCTGGTACAACTTTCCTACAATATTCTCCCCAGCTAATTGGATACCCCTCTCTCGCAGCAACAGAAGTACCAACAACATTTGCAGATGCTCCAATTGGTGTAGCACTTCCTCCAATATCTGTTCCCATGGATAATGCCCATGCTAAGACAGAAAGACTGGTATTTTGTGTAACAGAAAGACTTTTTATAATTGGTATCATCGTAGCTGCAAATGGAATATTATCCACAAATGCACTAGCAATTGCAGACACCCATATAATAATTGCAATCATCAACTTAATGTTTCCACCACTGACTTTTCCAATAAATGTTGCTATAACTTCCAAGACTCCAGTTTCCTCTAAACCACCTACTACCACAAACAATCCAATAAAAAATAATATTGTCTGATAGTCAAGACTCTTTATTATTTTTACTGCATTTTTTAAGGAAGCCAGCAAAGTAACTGCTGCAATAAATAAGCCAATAAATGCTACGGTTAATCCTGTGTAAGCATGTGTAACAAGTAAAATTACAGCACCAAAAAAAATAATACAACTGATAATAAATCCTTTTTTATTCGTAATTGCTTTTTTCGGATCTGGATAATCAGCAACACTCTTTTTCTCATCAGACTGACTACTAAGTTCCTTATGGAAAATTACATAAAAATATACAATTACAACAATCAATGAAATTCCAGCTATAAGCCCTGTATTGAAAATAAAATCTCCAAATGAGTATCCCAATGAGGTTCCTATAATAATATTAGGTGGATCTCCACACATAGTAGCAGATCCTCCAAGATTTGCACAAAAGATTTCAGAAAGAATCATAGGAACAGGATTAAATTTTAATAACTGTGCCAGTTCCACAGTAACTGCTGCAAGAAACAAGATTACGGTTATGCTGTCAATAAACATTGCTAAAATGGCAGACATAATCATAAAGGTAATGAAAATAGGAACCGTCTTGTAGTGTACTAAATTTGCAATTCTCATACAAAGCCACCGGAAGAATCCCGCCATTGCCATTCCTTCCACCATAACCATCATTCCAACAATGAAGAAAATAGTCGCCCAGTTAATACCAATAGACGATTCTGTACTTTCTCCTGCCTGATACCAGAAGTCCACTGTAAAAATACTTTGTATATTCAGTGTCTGCATAACTGCACTTATACTGTGCATACAAATTCCAAAAACTACAACTAATGTCAATAACCCACAACCTAATGTGGTAATATGACGTTCAAATTTTTCTGTAATAATTAAAATAAACATACCCAGAAAAATAAGAACAGCAAAAATTTGTGCTGTCATATCGTTGTTCCTCCTGTTTTTCTGATTTTTCTTTGTGCCATGTTTCTCACAATACCTTTTTCATAATCTTTTATGTGTTCTTTACATTCCCGCACAAGCCATTCTCCTGCAAATGTCACCGTAAACTCATGTGATTTATATATTAACCATTCCTGCGACAAATCAAATGTATACTCTTCGGAAAAATATGGAAACACAAATCCATCTTCATCTTCTGCTAATATATCTTCAAGAAAAGTATCTGAATAGTATACGTTGTCCAGCTCTGGAATAACACAAACTTTACTTATATTATGCTTTGCAAAAATAGTTTTAATCTCTTCTAGTCTTTCCCTGTCTTCCAAAAAATTTGCATCAAAAGATATTACATCAATCCCTGAATTAATTTCCTGCAACGGATACCAATATGCAGCATATTTGTTTGTAACCGTTTTGGATAATTTAGAGAAAAAATTTGTTTTTATTTGCTTAGACTTTATATCATCCTGCGTATATTGCATATTCTTTTATCATCCCCCTCTACGAAACTTCCTATCATCATTCTAACATAAAATTTTAATTTTTTCTATTCCTAATTAGCTTATTATTTTACTCCGACACAGTGCTAACAGTAACGGAATCCAGCCTTTCGCCGAAGGCGAAAGGCTGGATTCTTGGCTGTTCTATGTTTTTGGCACATAGCTTGACAGCAAGTGTCAAGCTTGTGAGTGAACAGTAACTCAAAATCTGCTAATCGGTTAAGGAAGCACCTATAATTACAAATCTATTTATATTTTTATCATAAACACTCCAAAAACCTGTCCCCCACCATTCTTTTCCATCATCAAAATAATTTGAAAACTCATCATTCCATCTATATACCTCTAAATCCACTCTAAAGGGAATAGGAAATAGTAAATAATTTAGTTTTCGAAAATCTTCCTTTGTGTAATTTGTGTTATAAGGAGGGTCTGAAAAAGCTTGCCAATAACTCATTTCTATTGGTGTTTCCCTGTATCCTGTTGTCTCAAAAGTCTTAATTCGGTCATCAATATCATCCAAAAGTAATTCTTCAATCGAACTTTTTTTACATTTCATCTTATCTTCTTCCACATAGAATTTTTGATGTTTTAAGCTATTTCCAACTCTTAATCTTGAGTTAAAAACAGATATAGCCTCAATTACTGCCTCTTTGTGAGATATTTCTTTTAAATATGTTCCATCAAATTGTAATAAAACAAAATCGAAAAGCAACTCCTTATACTCCTTATGTAAAATTTTATAAAACTGATCATCAACTAGTTCTCTCAATTGCGTTCACCTCACATCTCAGTAACATCTAATCTATATCTTTTTATATGTGTTTAAATGTAACTGTTCGGAACCATGAACAGTTACGTTCTAAGCCCATGAAAATTCGCCTTCGGCGAAAGGCTTAGAACAACCAAAATTTACATTTTGCTACGTAAACACGCAGTAAATGCGTGTTTCTACCTAAATAATTACGTTTAAATATTCTTATCCAATAACATCTGATGAATAGTTTCTACATAATGTTCTGCTATCTGCCTGTCAAAAGGAATGACATGGGACCACATCCACAACCCTTGATAATAATACAAAATCAAATCTGAAACCTGTTCAGGGTTTACTTTTTTGAATTCTTTGTTTTCCATTCCATAGTTAATCAGGCTTATCCAGCGTTTTTTTGCACTTTCATGTATACGAATAAAGAATTCCCCATTTCCGAGATTTGCATACTCATATATAGCAAGACTTAAAGATAATTCCTTATCCATAATTTCACTTTTTATTGCCCGAAGCATATCTTCCAGAATGACTTTGGCACTTTCTTGTTCCCTAATACGATCCGTAATCACATATTCTTTTGATAAAATCTCGGAAAAAATCTCCCCTGTATTGGAATAATACCGATATAACCCACCTCTGCTCAATCCCGTTTTTTCACAAATATCTGTCATTGTCACTTCCTTAAAACCCTTATCAGCAAACAGCCTGTATGCTTCCTGCCGTATTCTTTCTTTCGTATTCTCTGCTTTAACTCCCATTTTATAAGTCTATCTCCTCCCGCAAAATAGAATACATACAATAAGAAAGTATTTTCCCATTTTTATATACTCCATTACGCATAGTACCTTCGTATGTAAAACCTGCTTTTTCCAAAACACCTCTTGAACCTGCATTATAGTCATAAGGTTCTGCATAGATACGGATAATATCCAATGTATCAAATGCCTCCTTACAAATTATCTTTACTGCACGAGAGGTTATTCCCTGTCTCCAATAATCCTCTGAAAGCCAATAACCAAGCTCACCTGACTTCTCATATACATCACTTTGAACAAATATTCCTATACTGCCCACTGCTTTTCCATCAACCACAATAGCACGGGTAATTTGTTTTTCCCTTTTTTTTGAAATGCAGTCATTCACATACCACTTTGCATCCTCTAATGTATAAGGATACGGAAAAGTGTTTCTCAGATTTGCTGCTATGTTTGAATTATTAGCTGCCTTTGCAATTGCTTTGGCATCTTCTTCTCTCCATTCTCTTAATATAAAATCTTTCATCCTATTCTCCTTTCCAAAAAACGGCACAATTATCTTTTTATTATACGACACCTATGTCACTTTTTCAAGAATAAACCAAAATTTTTCATCAAAGATTCCTTTGAAAAAGAACAAAGTGGGCAAGCCCACATCAACTCCCCTAACCCCTCATTCATGAGGGGATTGCACACTTTGCGTGCCAGATGCGTGTTGCATGTTTTTTTGCAACAATATCCCTTACGCATCTGTGCACATCCTAAGCGGAGCGTTTTTACTTTATAGGACAAACTTTCCTATAAAGTAAAACAAACTGGCAAATATCACTTTATAAGTAAAATTTGCCAGTTTGTATTTTTCTTAATACTCCATTATTTCTTTGTAATATATCCTTTTGCTTTTAAAGTTTCTGCACACAATACAGCTCCACCTGCTGCACCACGGACAGTATTGTGGGATAATCCAACAAACTTCCAGTCATAAATACTATCTTCACGAATACGTCCAACGGAAATTCCCATTCCATTTTCATAATCCACATCCAAAGTAACCTGAGGACGGTTCTCCTCTTCCATTACCTGAATAAACTGCTTCGGAGCACTTGGAAGGTCTAATTCCTGTGGCAATCCCTTGAAATTCACTAATTTCTCTACTAACTGCTCTTTTGTAGGTTTCTTTCTAAATTTAACAAATACAGCAGCGGTATGTCCATTTAATACTGGTACACGGATACACTGACAGGTAATCTTAACATCATCTGCTTTTTTGATTACACCATCTTCAATTTTACCCCAGATTCTAAGAGGTTCCTGCTCTGATTTTTCTTCTTCTCCACCAATAAATGGAATAATATTTTCTACCATTTCCGGCCAATCCTTAAAGGTCTTTCCTGCACCAGAAATTGCTTGATAAGTAGTTGCTACTACTTCGTATGGCTCAAACTCTTTCCAAGCGGTAAGTACCGGAGCATAACTCTGGATAGAGCAGTTTGGTTTTACTGCTACGAAACCTCTTGTAGTTCCAAGTCTCTTCTTCTGGAATTCAATGACTTCAAAATGTTCTGGGTTAATTTCTGGTACTACCATTGGAACATCTGGTGTCCATCTATGTGCACTGTTGTTAGAAACAACTGGTGTCTCTGTTTTTGCATAAGCTTCTTCTATTGCTTTGATTTCATCTTTACTCATGTCTACTGCACTAAATACAAAATCAACAGTCTTAGCAACTTCTTCTACTTCATTTACATTATGAACGATAATCTTCTTTACTGCCTCTGGCATTGGAGTAGTCATCTTCCAACGATCTCCTACTGCCTCTTCGTAAGTCTTTCCTGCACTTCTTGGGCTTGCTGCAATTGTTACAACCTCAAACCATGGATGATTCTCCAATAATGCAATAAATCTCTGACCAACCATTCCTGTTCCACCAAGAATTCCAACTTTTAATTTTTCGCTCATGTAATTACCTCTTTCTATTTTAATCTGATATACCAGTTCGTATCATTTTGCTACACAGGAATTATAATCGAAAGAATCCCATCATACAATATGATACTTCTGGAAAAACATCTTCTCGAACATGTCTTTATACCGCGTACAAATGTCCGTCTGTTAAAAATATTACACTATTTTTATCGAAAATGCAAACTTTTATTTTTCTTTTCCTTATATTTATAAATTTTGTACAATATATACATAATACATCTATTTCCATTATACAACTTATACAAAACCTTTGTGTCTTGGAAAAACAGTAACGAAAACCATTCTAAATGATAAAATAAATTGCAAAAAGAAATTGACTCTTTCATTTATAGTAATACCAATAAAGACTGCATGTAAATTATTGTCTGAAAATATAATCTGGAATGCCATCTTTGTACTCTACTTTTAATTCGCCTTCAATTAATGGTTTCAAATATTCCACCAATTCCGGTTTCACATCATTACCTGCTTGATTAATCCACTCAACTGGAATTTTCTTTTCCTTATTGGCAACTTGTGATACTGGTACAGTAGTATATTCTACCCGGTAAGGGTCATTAGAAATTCTTTTTAAAGATGTCATTTCTTCGGTGTGTCCATTTAATACTGCATCTACTGCCTTCTCTCCCAAATGAAATGCCTCTGAAACGTCTGTTGCTGAGGAAATATGTGCTGCACAACGCTGTAAAACATTCAACTCTACAGAGCGTACCTTGCAACCAATCTCTTGCTGCACTAAAGATTCCAGATATTTTCCATTTCCGCTTAACATAACATGACCAAATTGGTCTGTCTTTGTAGATTTTGCAGAAATATATTCCCCATTTTCATCATGGATACCTTCAGAAACAGCCACAATTACCTGTTTTCTATGTTTCAATTCTTCCTTGATATCTGCAATAAACTGTTCACAACTAAAATTACTTTCTGGTAAATAAATCAAGTGAGGTGCCTCATTGTAAGCATTTCTTGCAAGTACAGATGCCGCAGTAAGCCATCCTGCATTTCTTCCCATAATCTCTACAATCATTACACTCTGCATATAATAAATATAAGTATCATGGGACATTTCCAAAATAGAAGTGGCAATATACTTTGCAGCCGAACCAAATCCTGGTGTATGGTCTATCTCCATCAAATCGTTATCAATCGTCTTTGGAATTCCAATAACCTGAATATCTACCCCTTTTTCTTTTGCATATTTCGATACCTTATTTACAGTGTCCATGGAGTCATTCCCACCAATATATAAGAAATAACGGATATTATATTTTGCCAGCAATTCAAAAACTCGTTCCATATCTGAAGGATCTTCTGCTGGATCTTTTAGTTTGTACCGACAGGAACCCAGATACATAGAAGGTGTAATGCGAAGCTGTTCCAATTTCTTCTCATTCCCCTTAAATTCCTTTGTAAGGTTTATAAGTTGGTCATCCATAAGCCCTTGTATTCCATTTATCATACCATATACTTGCTCAATTTGTTCACTATTAAAAGCCGCACTCAACACTCCGGCAAGGCTTGCATTGATAACGGTGGTCGGTCCACCAGACTGTCCTACTAATACATTTCCTTTCATGAACAATTCCTACCTTTCTCTATCTTTTTGTGTTTTATCTTAATCTGTAGTTATTTGTATCTCATTTAGTTGGTAACAGTTCAGCTGGAAGGCTGACCTGTTACGGAATTGGGCAAGCTTCGCATATAAATTGCCCAATTCCAATCCTGTTTTAGTCTTTTTTACGGTCTGCACAGCGGAGTGTGCAGACCTACCTGAACTGTTACTTTAGTTGTTTCCCATAATTCTCTAATAAATACTGTAAATCTGAAATATTTTCTATCTCATTGATTTTTCCACGCAATTTGGCAGATTGCGGATATCCAGTGGTATACCAGGCTACATGTTTTCGCATTTCCCGCATACCAATATAATCTCCTTTAAAAGCTATCTGCATCTGTGCATGACGCATAATCGTCTCTATCACTTCCTCAATTGGTGGTTTGGGTAAGATTTTACCTGTCTCTAAATATGTTTTTGTCTGCCGGAATAGCCATGGATTTCCCCGGACACCCCTAGCAAGCATCACTCCATCGCATCCGGTTTCTTCCAACATCCTCTTGGCATCTTCTGGTACAAAAATATCTCCATTCCCTATAACAGGTATAGAAACTGCTTCCTTTACCTTACGGATAATATCCCAATCTGCTTTTCCACTATAATACTGTTCTCTGGTTCTTCCATGAACCGCTACTGCAGCACCTCCACTATCCTCAACAATTTTTGCTATCTCCACTGCATTTGCATCTTCTGCTCCAAATCCCTTTCGAATTTTCACAGTTACTGGCTTTTCCAATATCTTTGTCATAGCAGATACTATTTCTCCTACCAATTTAGGATTCTTCATAAGTGCAGAACCCTCTCCATTGTTAACTACTTTTGGCACCGGACATCCCATGTTAATATCAATTACATCAAAATTTCTCTGCTCAATTTTCTTTGCCATCTCACTCATAATCTTTGGATCTGCTCCAAATAATTGTAATGCTACTGGACGCTCCTTTTCTTCCACTTCCAAAAGAACTTCTGTGTTTTTATTCTTATATAAAATCCCTTTCGCACTCACCATTTCTGTGTAAATAAAATCTGCTCCCTGTTCCTTGCATAATATACGAAATGGCAGGTCGGTGACTCCTGCCATTGGTCCAAGAAACAGATTGCCTGCTACTGTGACATTTCCAATCTGAATACTCATAACATTCCTTTCGTTTGGTATATTATTACTACATAACTGTTCAGAGCTAGGAACAGTTACATTTACTTTTTCTTATGAAATACGCAGTAAATGTGTATCTCTACCTGAATAGTTGCGTTATTATTCGGCTATGACAAACTTATAATATACCATTTTTTATCTATTATAGTCATAAATAATACGAAGTCCTTTCAATGTCAAATCTTTATCATAAACATCGATATAATCTGTTTCATCAGAAATAATCTTTCCAAGTCCACCAGTTGCCACTACCTTCACTTCAGGTAATTGCAATTCCTGCTTTAACTTTTTGATAATATATTCTGTCTGTCCCACACTTCCATAAAATAATCCTGCCTGCATACTATTTACCGTATTTTTTGCCAAAATAGTATCAGGCTTCTTTATTTCAATCTCTGGAAGCATAGCTGTATCCTTCCAAAGGGCATTGGCAGAAATACGAATGCCAGGGCTGGTTACTCCCGCAATCAAAGCACCTTGTTCTGTAATCACATCATGGGTTGTGGCTGTACCAAAATCAATTACAATAACAGGGCCTCCATAAATTTCGTATGCCGCTACCGCATCCACAATCCGGTCAGCACCCATTGATTTGGGGTTGGCAATTGCAATATTAATTCCTGTTTTAATTCCTGCACCAACAATAATTGGATTAACCGCAAAATATTTTTTGATACCATTAGTAAAGGAATGCATAATATTGGGTACAACCGATGAAACAATCACATCCTTTATCTTCTTTGCATCAATACCATTTTTTTCTAATAAATCAATCAGGAAAATACCATATTCATCTGAAGTTCTAGGTATCTTTGTGGTCATACGAAAGGTACCAAGCAAATTTTTTCCTTCAAAAACACCTAATGTAATATTGGTATTTCCTGCATCTACTACTAAAATCATATTCTTTTCTCCTATATATAAAACTATCTTTTTACCTATGCAGATACTTTCTGTTTTTATAGTGTTGCTACGCATTTATTATATCAAAAACAACATAGAAATCAACTTTTTTGCTACAAAAACAACTCTCTAATTTTTAGGGTAACTGTTCAGAACCATGAACAGTTACGTTCTTCCTACAAATTTGAATTGTTTTATTTACTCTTCATTTTCGTAATCATAAAGAAACTGGCCAAAACTTTCTGCAACTGTTTTTGTAACTTTATAATCTTCAGACAGTTCTACTACAGGGCATTCATCATTTTTCATCTTGCTAATATCTAAGCAGAAAAAAGTGTCATCCAAATAATTGATAATTACAAAATTATCAGGCAACCCCTCTCTACGCTCCATCTTCGTAACTTCTACTACATTTTCTTCTTCAATATCTGTAATTCCAAAAATAATTTCTCCACCAGCATCCCCTGCACCAAAATCATTTAAAAACGCCTTATAACTTTCTGGAAAAGTCACAGATAGTTCTTTCATTGCACATTCTATTTCGTCTTTTGAAGCTCCTCCAACGTATTCTGTAGCTTCCATATCCATAATTTCTTTAGCCTTTTTGTAAAATTCCATAAAAATCTCCTCCTGTAAAAATTGAAATTTTATAATGCTGATATTTTCTTGCTATATCGCTTGCTAATTTCTATACTACTTTTAATTGCTATTTTGTTAGGATAATTAGTAAAAAACAGTTATAAACGCAACAAATATTACTTTTAACGTAATATTGTACTTAATATATTTATTATCACTTCTGAAATTCCCATTTTCCAGTTCAATAAATCGGAATTTATATGCTGCCAGATAAAACTGCAAAACCTACTACTCCAAGTGCAGTGATAACTACATAAGATATCATATTCTTTAATTTTATTACGTCTTTTCTATTGACTACCAAGTACAGAATAACTCCAATAATTATTTTCATAATTACTGCAGGAACCATATGAGAGTAATCTTTGATATGAATTACATTATCCAGTCCCTCAGCCATGAATACAGCCGGAAGCAGATTCATCCCAAAGTATTTTAGCTTACTGCTCTCTTGATTTGCTAAGTAAGCACCAAGCCCGAACACTGCTCCTGCAATTAAAGCAACAACAGACCACAACAAAGTTCCTCCAGCGAGTGTGAAAGTATGATAGTTCAGGACAGCCTCGAAAATATAGTAACCATAAACACAGCCCAACAAGCACACAATTGTGATAGCGATAGCCTGCAACCTATTTCCCTTTTCAAAATAACTTAGTAAAAATGCAGGAATTAACCAAACTGCACCTGAATTTGCAAGAAAATTCAAATTCATAGGAAGATACTTTTGCCCAATCAATGTCAATACCCCTACAACCAACCCAAGTATTATTGCCAAAATATATTTTTTCNTAGATTTCATAATCCGTCCTCCAAATTCCATTATATTTATTTTCTTTCTTCAACTGCCTAGAGAGCAATAACCAGCTTTTTAAAATTTTTCATTTTCCTTGCTAACTCTGATACCTTCACATTCTCCATAAATATTTCATTATATATCTCTTCTGAATAGTTATTAATAAGATATTCATAGTAAAAATCAAACTTATATTCTTCCACATCTGTAGATTTTATAAGATTGTCTTGAATATATAAAATCAAATCTATGATTTCTTCCTCTGACAATTCTATTTTTTGTGGAATCTGAAGTGCAAGATTTCCAACAAATCCATCTAGACTTGTCCAAGAATAATAATTTTCTATGGCATANATATTTACAGTTCGTTTTCTNGNTTCTAACANTTNATTTANNTCTTCTATTTCAAGAATAATTTTTTTAATGCCTTCTCCAGTTTTTCATCTTTCTTTGGTATTAATTCTTCTCTTATCATCAATATTACCTCCGAATTTTCACTTCAATTGCATTAATTTCTACTTACAAAAATAATTATTAGCTCTCTGTAAATTATAACTAAGCATTTACTATAAGTTCAAGACTTACAATAAATGCTCTTAATTATCTTGTATCCTTATAAAGACAAATATCTTGTTTTATTCGTATCTGTTTCCGAACTACGAACAGTTACCTTTATTCCAACAATTCTGATATATCCTGTCCTAAAATAAAGGCTTTATAATAAATTTCCAAACTTTCCAACAATTCCTTTTTACTTTCCCGTAATTGTTTAATTTTTAACACACTACCAATATCATCATAAAGCAAATCTTCTTCATAGGAGTTGGTTACAAACTCCAGATTTCCCTCTTCATCAAAGATAAGTGTTAAAATACCGCCAATTTCTGCTGTATAAAGCACACACATAATCTGCAATTCCTCCCTGATTGATTCAGGAAGTCCTGCAAACCGTTCATTTAGGTAATATTTCTCCTCGTATGCACTGGATGCACACAGCACCATATCTTCCATAATTTCTTCTCCTATCTGTACTGTTCACACCTACGGTGCAAACAGTAACAGAATCCAGCCTATTTATAATTCGCCTTCNGCAAAAGGCTGGATTCTTGGCTGTTTTACATTTGGGCACATAGCTTGACAGCAAGTGCCAAGCTTGTGAGTGAACAGTAACCCTATCTGTCCTCTAATGGAATATAAGGTTTATGTTGTGACACAGACTTATAAGCCGGACGGATAATCTTACCTTCGTTAATAATCTCCTCAATACGATGTGCACTCCAGCCTGCAATCCTAGCAATAGCAAAAATTGGNGTATACAGTTCTGGTGGCAAATCCAACATGCTGTATACAAATCCACTATAAAAGTCTACATTTGCACTAACACCTTTGTATATTCTTCTTTCTTTCGCTATAACCTCTGGTGCCAGCCGTTCTACCATTGAATAAAGTTCAAATTCTGGCATTCTATCTTTTTCTTTTGCAAGNCTTTGNACTAATCCTTTAAAAATCTCTGCCCTTGGGTCTGAAATAGAATATACCGCATGCCCCATNCCATAAATAAGTCCTTTTTTGTCAAAAGCTTTCTTATTCAATAAATCTGACANATATTGTCTGACTTCCTCTTCATTTGTCCAGTCACTAACCTTTTCTTTCATGTCTTCAAACATACGGACTACCTTGATATTCGCCCCACCATGCTTAGGCCCTTTCAAAGAACCTAAGGAAGCTGCTACAGTAGAATATGTATCTGTACCAGAAGAGGTTACCACATGTGTAGTAAAAGTAGAATTNTTTCCACCACCATGCTCTGCATGAATAATAAGTGCAATATCTAAAATCTTTGCTTCTAATTTTGTAAATTTNCTATCTGGNCGAAGCAAATGTAAAATATTTTCNGCAGTAGAATACTCTGCGTTAGGCTGATGAATAAATAAGCTGTTTCCATCATGATAATGACTATATGCCTGATAGCTGTANACNGCAAGCATTGGGAACAATGCCACAAGCTGTAAACATTGTCTTAAAACATTCTCCACAGAAGTATCATCTGCACAATTATCATACGAATATAGAGTAAGCACACTTCTTGCTAAAGCATTCATCATATCTGCACTAGGTGCTTTCATAATAACATCCCGGACAAAACTAGTTGGTAAATCTCTACGATAATCTGCCAATAACTTCTTAAAAGTAGCAGCCTGTTCTTTATTCGGAAGTTCACCAAATATTAAAAGATATGCGGTTTCTTCAAATCCAAAACGATCTTCTTTTAAAAATCCATTTGTTAATTCTTCAATATCAATTCCTTGAAAATATAACTTTCCCTCACAAGGAATCATATCATGGTCTATAATTGTATAAGAGCGAATCTCTGAGACTTCTGTAAGTCCNGTTAATACTCCCTTTCCGCTTACATCTCTAAGTCCTCNTTTNACATCATATTTNGAGTANTACTCAGGATCAATCACTGCATTCTCCTTNCAAATCTTTGCAAACTCNAATATCTCTGGGGTTGTTTCTAAATAATCTGCCATGTAATTCTCCTCTCTTTTTTAATTTGATAAGAATATTTCTATCCATTATCAATACACTATTTTTTATTATAACAGAAAAATGCCCCTAATGGGACATTTTTCTAAATTTTTAAGAAAATCTTAAGTTTTATATAAATATTCTATATCGCAGCTAAGANTCTCTTACAGCATCATCTATCTNCAATCTTTGTTAATTGGTCTATTAAGCATGACTAATCTTGGTATATTACATTTCTCCCAAAGTAGCCACCATAACAGCTTTGATAGTATGCATACGATTTTCAGCTTCATCAAAAATAACATCTGCATGCTCTTCAAATAGTTCCTCTGTGACCTCTTTCCCTTTTACTGCTGGAAGACAATGCAATAAAATAGTATTATCCTTTCCAGTCTTAGCAAACAAGTCATGATTCACCTGATATGGCTGTAAAAGAGCAATACGTTCTGCTGATTTATCCTCTTCTCCCATAGAACACCATACATCTGTATAAATCGCATCTGCACCTTTGACTGCTTCTAAATCATCAGAAATGGTAATAGTTCCTCCAGATTCTTTTGCATAACCTTCACAAAGAGATACCAATTCATCCGTTGGCCAAAGCACCTTTGGTGCTAATATAGTAAAGTGCAATCCCATCTTTGCACTACCAATCATAAGACTGTTTGCCATATTATTTCTTCCATCACCTACATATACAAAATGCAAACCTTCTAATTTTCCGAATTGTTCCTGCAAAGTTAGAAAATCTGCAAGAATTTGTGTTGGGTGATATTCATCTGTTAATCCATTCCATACTGGAACTTTACTGTATTTGGCAAGTCTCTCTACAGTATCCTGTTTAAATCCACGAAATTCAATTCCATCAAACATTCTTCCTAAGACACGAGCTGTATCTTCTACACTTTCCTTGTGTCCTAATTGAATATCATCCTTTCCAAGATATTCCGGATGTCCACCTTCATCAATACAACCAATTGTAAAGGAACAACGGGTTCTTGTAGAAGGTTTCTCAAAAATTAAAGCAATATTTTTGCCCTTTAAGCTATTCCCAGTAATCCCCTGTTTCTTTTTTTTCTTCAAATCTGCTGCAAGCTCTAACAAATAGGCAATCTCTTCTTTTGTAAAATCTTTTAAAGTCAAAAAACTACGTCCTTTTAAATTCATAACAATATCCTCCTATTCCGCATTCCTTTTTATTGTTTAAATATACATTTGCATGCATTTTTATTCATTATATCACACATTTGCTATTTGTCAATACTTCTAGAAAATAATGAATCAAATACTACTACTTTCTTTTTATATACTCAGCAATTAAATCTTGCTCTAGTATTTGCTTGGAAGCTTCCTTTAAAGAAATTGCTTTATTATACTGCTCATAATAATCTTTTATGTCTATCTCTTTTAAAGTCTTCCGATTCCAAGCACTACTTCCTTCAAAAATTCCTTCTCTGGATATTTGAAACATCACATCGTCATAAGCAAAGGATCCATCGAATAAATATGCAGTAAATGCTGCAAATCCATGTTCTGCTGTTAACAAATTCTGTCCCATAATATAAGGTTGCTCTAAATCAAAATTCATTAAGTCAGCCATAGTTGGAAGAAAATCCACCTGACATCCAAGAGTAGAAACTGTTTCCAAAACTCCACTTCCTGGTATATGAATAATACAAGGTATTTTCAACATTTCCTCATATCCATAATCTTTTCCTAAATATCTTCCTACATATATATCATTATCATCCATGGTACAATTCAAGCCGTGATGATCCCCATAAAAAGCGATTACTGTATCTTCATATAATCCTTCTTTTTTCAGTTTTGAAATCAACTCTCCAATTGCCTTATCTGTATAGTGGACAGATTGCAGATAATTGGCAAACTTTGAACCTTCATCCTCTGGAAGTATCTCAAGTTCACAAAGTTCCTCAGGTAATTCATAAGGATGATGACTGGTAAGAGAAACTACAAAAGAAAAGAAAGGCTTCTCCCCTTTTTTCGCAATATCCACCATTTGGGAAAACACTGAGGAATCCGAGATGCCAAGTCCAATTTGTTCTGCATCATCCATCTTCTCTATACTATAAAAGTTGTCAATTCCTTGGTATGGATAAGCTGCCTGACGATTCCAAAAATTTGCTTCATTACCATGAAACCCATATGTAACATATCCTTTATTCTTTAACTGCCATGGCAACCCATTATAAGTATTTTCGGTATATAAACGATAACTTTCTCCATCTATTACCGGATACAAACTATTCAAGGTAGCAAACTCTGCATCTGCCGTATTTCCTTTTCCTATAATGGCATAATAGTTGTTAAAGTAAATACTATCCTTTTTCAATAATGCATTCAAATTTGGAGTAAGTACCTTTCCATTATAACTGGATCCAATCACAAAATTCTGAAACGCTTCCAGTTGAATAACTATCAGGTTCTTTCCTTCTGCAATACCTGTGTAATTCTTCCCTTTGGTATCTTTTACAGTTGCCTCTACAAAATCTTTAGTCTCTTCCTCTACTACCTCTAAAACTTCTTTTGGCTCCCAAAGTTCTGTATAAATCGCATTTGAGGATACTTCTACAATATCCCGGATATGATTTGTGAAAAATCCTACACTATTTATCTTTATAATCCATGTATTATGAAATGGATTGATTGCAAGAAACAGGATCAACACCACACAACCTAAGCTGATTCCCATTCTTCTTTTTCCATCATTATTTTCTGTTGCTTGACTTTCCCAAATTTTACTTGCCCTCTTAAAGTAATACATAGCAAAAGGAATGTCCCATAAAATAAAAAAGCTTGCTGGTATCAAGGTTGCAATAAAACTACTTGGTACTTTAGCCACATTTGACACTTGATATACTTGTTGAATAGATACTGTTTGGTTATAATAATTGAAATACATACTATCCGCAAACATGATAATACTAAAAAATCCATAAAGAATACTAAAAACAAGAAATTTATGAGAAAAAGAACTTTGATACAGGTGAGAAAACAGAATTGCTAATACAAAAACAGAACCTAACACAAGAAAATTTCGTGTTATATCCACATCAATCAAAATATAATAGGTAACTACTTTTAAAATAAGAAAAGCCCATAAAAGCTTTGGTGACTGTATTACTTCTTTTACTTTTGTTAATACTTTCAAAATTCTTCACCTTTCTCGAATCATCATAAACTGCCACGAAGAATACTCTCCGTGACAGTTTGCTATGAAAGTGTTATTGATAGATATAACAGTTGGTTTGTGCCTGCACAAAGACCAATTGTTATATCTATCGTAGAACCTGATATGCAGAGCCGCCCGAGCGACTGCTCGGATTGCGAATACATATCAGGTGATTACGAGAGTACACAGTACAGAGTAATCAACACTTTCATTCATATTATTGTTACTGTTCAGAACTCATAGATTTGGCTGGCATATCACTCTTTACCAATTCTGTAACAGAGGTTGCAAGTCCCGCAAGCCCCTGAATTTCTGAAGGAATAATAATCTTTGTTGCCTTACCATCTGCAGCTTTTGCGAAAGCTTCTAAACTCTTTAACTGAAGTACTTCAGAAGTTGTACCAGCTTCATTTAGGAACTGAATACCTTGTGCATTCGCCTTCTGTACACGAAGAATTGCTTCTGCCTGACCTTCTGCTTCACGAATCATAGCTTCTTTTTTTGCTTCTGCACGAAGAATTGCTGCTTCTTTCTCTGCTTCTGCCTCTAAGATTGCAGATGCTTTCTTACCTTCTGCCACAAGAATACGTGAGTTCTTCTCACCTTCTGCCTTCAAAAGCACTTCACGACGTTCACGTTCTGCCTTCATCTGTTTCTCCATGGAATCTTGAATTTCTGGAGGAGGAATGATGTTCTTTAATTCCACCCTATTTACTTTGATACCCCATGGGTCTGTAGCAAGGTCTAAGATTTCTCTCATCTTAGTATTGATAATCTCTCTAGATGTAAGTGATTGGTCTAATTCCAATTCACCAATTAAGTTACGAAGAGTAGTTGCTGTCAGGTTCTCAATAGCCATCATTGGATTCTCTACTCCATAAGCAAAAAGCTTAGGGTCAGTAATTTGGAAAAAGATAACTGTATCAATACGTATAGAAACATTATCCTTTGTAATCACAGGCTGTGGTGGAAAGTCTGCTACCTGCTCTTTCATTGGTACACGTTTTGCAATTCTGTCAATGAGTGGTGTCTTCAAATGCATACCAGCTCCCCAGACATCTTGAAATGTTCCCAATCTTTCAACAACAAACGATTGTGCCTGTGGCACAATTTTAATACATGAAATAATTACTGCAACAATAATTACAAGTAATCCTATAATTAAATATGGCATTATACTTCCTCCTTTTTATTCTGTGGCTGCCTTGCCACCAACTTTGTAACATAAACTTTAACACCAGATATTTTTACAACTTGTACTCGTTCACCAACTTCAAGAATCATATCCTCCGCACTCCTTGCTGTCCATTCTTTTCCATCTAACAAGACAGTACCCTTCTGGTTAAAGTTATCAATCTGCTCTAACACCTTACATTCTGTCCCAATTAAGCTATCCACATTAGTCTTAATTCTTTTACTATTAAATTTCCGACACGCACTTGGACGTACTCCTAACAACATAATAAAAGATACTACAAAAAACAGAACAAACTGTATGACAATATTGGCTCCACAAAGTCCTGCGAGAAAGGCGATCAATGCTCCTCCTGCAAACCAAATTGTAGTAAGACCTAATGTAAGGATCTCAATTACAAGAAAAACTGCAATTGAAATCAACCAAATCAATAAAATGGTATCTGGCATATTCTTTCCTCCTCCCCAATTATTCTTCTGGTTCCAGTGTGTTCGAACAACTTTATTTTACTTTATTTTTATATAATACGCAAGTTAAGATTTGATGAGAATAAAAAAGATTGTTTTTTCCCCTTTTTTCCTTTACACTAAATATAATAATCAGAATACGTTACTGTTCACAACTATGGTGGAAACAGTAACGGAATCCAGTCTATTTACAATTCGCCTTCGGCGAAAGACCGGATTCTTCTCTGCACTACTTGTTCTTACGTACTTTGCAGCAAGTACAAAGTACTACCTATAAACAGTAACCAAAATACTACTATTTTTTAAGAAAGGATTAGGATATTTTTATGATAAGCAGCAGTTCAAATGCACAAATAAAAAATCTGGCTAAACTTCAAAAAAATGCCAAAACTAGAAGAGAACAAAATGTCTTTGTAACAGAAGGTCGAAAAATGTTTGAAGAAGCTAGAGATCTTGATATCGTCATTAAAGCTTACGTCAGCGAATCCTATTTGCATGAATTAATTATTCCAGAAGAAGATTATTTCGGAGTAGCGGACTATGAAGTCATTTCTGATAAAGTATTTCGTGAAGTTGCTGATACTATGACTCCTCAAGGAATTCTTGCTATAGTAAAACAACCTTCTTACTCTTTAAATGATTTTACCCAAAATACAACAAGTCGTCTTTTATTATTAGAAGATTTACGTGACCCTGGTAATCTTGGAACACTTCTTCGTACTGCAGAAGCTGCAGGTATGACAGGTGTAATTATGAGCAAAGAAACCGTGGATTTGTTTAATCCCAAAGTAGTTCGTTCCACTATGGGTTCTATTTTTCGAATACCTTTTTTATATGTTGAAAATTTTCAGGATATTTTAGAAAACTTACAAGCAAAAGGTTTCTCTATTATTGCTACAGACTTACAGAGTAAACGGAATTTTACAGAAGAACACTACCCAAATAAATCTGCTGTTGTAATAGGAAATGAGTCAAGAGGAATTTCTGATGCCACTAGAAAACAAGCCGATATACTAGTCCATATTCCAATGTGTGGTAAATTAGAATCTCTTAATGCCTCAGTGGCAGGAGGTCTTATAATGTATGAATTGTATCGTCAGCAAAATAGCTAATCAAGAAGCTAACATATAAAATGATCATGTCTCGCAAGCGAGGCATCACCATGAATGAAAGCTGATTGCTATGTGCTTCGCACTCCCGCAATCACCAACTGTATTCGTATTCTGGGCTGTCGCCCTACATACTCATACAGTTTAGTCAGCCAAATGTCTACATTTCTTTGCAAGCAAGCTTGCACAAAATGTAGCCGTTTGTCAAGACTTTCATAGTAAATTAAAAGAACACCTATTATGGCAGAATAACAAATACCAGCCCACAAAAAGGTGTTCTTTTAATTATATCAATTATTAATTCTCTACTTCATCCTTGCCCCTTATATCCTCCGCAAAATCCCTAACAAATGCAAAGAATAAAAGTAGAGCATTTTTGTTTCATTGATTCATAGGACGAACTTTCTTGTAAAACAAAAAAAGAGTTCCGTAAACGAAACTCTCAACGTGCGGATGAAGGGACTTGAACCCCCACGGTCTCCCACTAGAACCTAAGTCTAGCGCGTCTGCCAATTCCGCCACATCCGCATAATGAGACATCGGGGATTCGAACCCCGGACAACTTGATTAAAAGTCAAGTGCTCTACCAACTGAGCTAATATCCCATAAACAGGACTAGCTGGATTCGAACCAGCGAATGCAGGGATCAAAACCCTGTGCCTTACCGCTTGGCGATAGTCCTATATCTGTTATAACCAAGGTGGATAATGGGATTCGAACCCATGACCTCCAGAGCCACAATCTGGCGCGCTAACCAACTGCGCTATACCCACCATAAACCACCGAGGTATAATCGATGAAAACGTGCTAGAAGGGATTCGAACCCCCGACAACCGGCTTAGAAGGCCGATGCTCTATCCAGCTGAGCTACTAGCACGTATACCAATTTCTTGGTCAACTATGTATAAACATAGTTTAAGCGGGTGATGGGAATCGAACCCACGTATCTAGCTTGGAAGGCTAGTGTTCTACCATTGAACTACACCCGCATATTTTTTATTTTTTTAAGTCGGGGTGACAGGATTCGAACCTGCGACCTCTTGATCCCAAATCAAGCGCTCTAGCCAAGCTGAGCCACACCCCGATTTATCTCGTGGAGCAATCCCGCGTGAGTTTTATTTATTTCCCTCAACGCAAGAACTATTATATAATATATAAAAAGGAAAGTCAATACTTTTTTTTAATTTTTTTATTTTCTTTAAAACACTAGATTTTATGCCTACTACAACCCATTTATGAAACATCTTTCTAAAATTTTTTTATTTTTTTCTTATCCATTCTGATTTATTCTCTGCATTGCCCCACTCTTTTTATAGCAATTGAAATTTCACCTTGTTCATCAATTTCCATAATAGCATAAGTTGGTATCCTGTCACTTTGCCTAGGAAGGCTAATACTTCCCGGATTTAAAATAATAAGATCCTCTTGTTCCAGATAAGGTTGATGTATATGTCCAAATAAAACAATATCCACACCTTTTTTTATAGCAGCATCCCGTAAAAAAGACACCCCTGTATATACTTGATAACGATGTCCATGAGTCATCCAGATACGGTAGCCTGCCACTTCAATAATCTTTTCATTCGGATAATCTACATAATAATCATTATTTCCAGCAATCATTTCCTTTTTACTTTTCACAAAAGCATCAATAAAATGTTCAGAACCTTCCAAATCCCCTAAATGTAAGAATAAATCAAACGCTCCGGCTTCTTCTAGTGCTTTGTTCAAATATCTGTTATTTCCATGTGTGTCACTAACAATCATAATTCTAATTTTACTCATATTCATTTATCCTTTTCCCTAATGTTTTATCTTCAAATATTGTAACTGTTCAGAACTATGAACAGTTACGTTTTAAACAAGAATATCCTTGCCCTACTTACTCTGCTTCTGCATTCCATAATATTCTATAATAAACTTCTTCATTTTAGCAAGAGCCTTTCCTCTATGGCTAATTTTATTCTTTTGTTCCATAGAAAGTTCTGCTGTGGTACATCCAAATTCTGGCACATAAAAGATTGGATCATATCCAAAACCTTCTTCGCCTATACTCTCCTTTGCAATTTGCCCCTCAATAGTTGCTCTTATTACTTTCTCTTTTTTATCTGGCAGTACCGCTGCTATAGCACAAACAAATCTTGCACTTCGCTGTTCTTCTTCTGTTTCCTTAAGTAACTCCAAAATATGTTGGTTTTTAATTGTGTACGGCGTATCTACACCCATAAACCGAGAAGATCGGACTCCCGGCTCCTTATTTAAGAAATCAATCTCTAATCCAGAATCGTCTGCTAACACAATAGCATCTTTCGCTACTTCTGCAATCGCTCTGGCTTTGATTTGTGCATTCTCTTCAAAAGTTTCGCCATCTTCCTCTACTTCTACAACTATGCCTGCTTCTTTCATGGAAAGTACTTCACAATGCAAATCAGCCATAATTTCTCTAATTTCCTTCATTTTATTTTCATTTCCTGTTGCAAATATAATTTTCATTTTTAACCTCCATTTTCTTAATCATCTTAAAAATCTGATTTCGTATGACTATTATGTACAAATTCTGCAACAGTTCAGCTATGTCAGTAACAGTTCAGCCGAGGGCTGACCTGTTACTGAATTGGGCAAGCTCCGCATTATAAATTGCCCAATTCCAATCCTGTTTTAGTCTTTTTATGGTCTTTAAAACGGAGTGTGCAAGACTACCTGAACTGTTACCTATGTCATACAAATTTGTCCCAGATTACTTGACAAATGGTTTGTGCAATGTTCTTTCTGTTTTCTTCCTTAGATATATAACTTAAATCCCCTGCATCTGTCAAAAATCCAAGTTCAAGCAAAACCGTTGGCATATTTGCATTTCGAATAATATATATACGTTTTCCTTTCAAAAGTCCTCGATTTGTAAAACCAGTAGATTTCTCCAGTGCTTCCAGACATTTTTTGGCAAAAGCCTTAGAATCTGCTGTATATCCATTACTTTTATACAATGCTTCCAAACCACTCCCTGAATTTTCATCGCTACTATTACAATGCAGGCTAACAAATAAGTCTGCTTGTAAGTCATTGGCAAAATTTACCCTGTCTACCAAAGTAACTTTTGTGTCTTCTAATCTTGAAAAATATAATTTGATATTATCATGATTCCAATATTCTTCTACTTTTCTCGCAAAATCTAAATTAAAATCTTTCTCATCCCAATCACCAGATTTTGCATAAGTCCCTGTGTCTGTTCCTCCATGCCCAGCATCTATAACTACAATCTTATCATAGACCTCTTTAGGATGACAAAATGTAATATAAACATACTCTCCATCTTGATATAACTGGTAAGAATAGATTTTATCTGCATCAAACTCCAACAAAATAGCATCCTTAATTCCTTCTTCATTCTGTTGATATTGACAAACCTTTAATGATACAGGAATTTTCTTTGCATCTACCGCATAACTATGTCCTTTCCAAACAACTGTCATATCTGATTTTTCAAGCTTTTCCCAATCTTGTCCATAAATAACAACAGACACCTTTTTATTCATATAATTGTGTTCCAGTTTTCCCCATATTTCTTTTATTCCAGTCTTTTTTATCTTTATGTAGGAGTTTCCCAATCTTTGTTCCTGTATCTTCTCATCTTTATTCTTCTGTTTCTCAAGTTTTACTTTCTCTATATATGCTTTATCTGATTCTATTGTCTGTTCATATCTATCTAGAAAATTTTTCTCTGTATTTTTATTTTTACTTTCTTCTGTATGTTTCTCTATTATATTTTCTAAATCTACTATGGCAGTAAAATAATCTCTCAATATCAAATTCTTATCCTTCTGCCACCCTTCCTGTCTTTCTTTTGCTTCCAGAAAAGGCATAAAATATATTCCAGCACAAGCAAAGATTAAGAAAGCAATACTTTCTATCATTAATAATCTCAAGAAATAATTTTCCTTTTTATTCATATTTAATCTTCTCTCTTCACATCCTTTCTTTGCCTTTTTGGTGGCTTTGGTCCCATGTATTGATAAAAATATGTCTTCATCATTCCATTATAAATTTTACGATTTTTTGTTGCCTGCTTGCCAATATACTTTTGTGCTTCTTCATATCCAGTTATAATAAAGTAGGACCAAGAATCCAATTTTTCAAAAGTCTCGCCAATTTCTTTGTATAATTGTGGCATAGCTTCTTTTTCCTCTAACCGCTCTCCATAAGGTGGATTCGTGATAATAAAACCATATTTTTTAGGATGTCGAAGTTCCTGCATGGCTCTCTCCTGAAAATGGATATATTGATCTACACCTGCCAACCTTGCATTTTCTCTTGCTGCTTTGATAATTTCACCATCTAAATCATAGCCTTGGATATTCATCACTACATCTTCCCTAATTTGGCCATTCGCCTCTTCAATAGCAGCATACCAGCTCTTTTTTGGAATCAGGTTTGTCCACCCTTCTGAGATAAAGGAACGATTCATTCCAGGTGCAATATTAGCACCAATCATAGCAGCTTCTATAGGAATGGTTCCACTTCCACAAAATGGGTCTACTAGAATTCTATCTTTATTCCAAGGAGTAAGCATAATAAGTGCGGCAGCTAAAGTTTCTGTAATTGGAGCTTTACTACTTAATTTACGATAACCTCTTTTATGTAAAGAAACACCAGAAGTATCAATCCCTATGGTAATTTCATCTTTCATAAAGGTAATACGGATTGGAAATTCTGCACCATCTTCAGAAAACCAATCTTTTTTATATACCTGCTTCATCCGTTCCACCATTGCTTTCTTCATGATAGATTGAATATCAGAAGGACTAAATAACTTACTTTTTATAGATGTTGCCTTTGTCACCCAAAATTTACCATCTTCTGGAATGTATTTTTCCCAAGGAATTGCTTTTGTCTTTTCAAACAATTCCTCAAAAGTGGTTGCACGAAACTTTCCCACTTTCCATAACACACGTTCTGTTGTACGAAGAAAAATATTTGCCCTGCAAATAGCATTTATGTCCCCTCGAAATGTAACACGTCCATCTTCTACTTGTACAATCTCATATCCTAGATCTGTAATTTCTCTTTTTAAAACTGCCTCTAGTCCAAAATGGCAAGGTGCAATAAATTCATATAATTCCATAATATTTCCTTTCATCTACTCTACTTTTCTGTTGGTGTACTTGCTTTACATTCTTTTATTAACCTTTTATAATAATGTCCTTTCATTATTATCTAAAGTTCCTACTACCATACATCAAATTCCTCAAAACCTGTCTTTGTTCCATATTCAATCAACCTTTAAATCCTTTTCTTTTTAGGTATAAATTTTCTTTCATTGCAATAAATCTTTAGTAAAATAAATATATCATCATGAAAGAAACTGGCATACTTTATTATGAATGACTTTTTGCTCTTCGTCAATGTATATTTTTATATCTGTAAATACTAATAATATTTTTAACATAAAATATAAGTAATATTATTGTTCTTTTGATTATCTTATTATACTACAAATAAGTTGTTTTTCTAGTTTGTGGATAATTATTTACTCTTTTTTGAAAACGTTGGTATGCAAGATATCCACCCAATAAACTCATTGCTGGTACACCTTTTTCCACTAATTCTCTGGAAAGTTGTAAACTTGCATTTCCCCGTTGACAATATAGAAGAAATTCTGTATCTTTTTTCCACCAATTTCCTCTCTCCCAGAAACTATCATAAGGTACAGAAATTGCTCCCCCAATATGATTCTCTAAGTATTCTTCTCTTTCTCTTAAATCCACAAGCACTACATTGGGTCTTTTTACGATTTCCTCTAAATCCCAAACAGCAATTGGTCGAACTTCCATTTTTCCCAACCCCTTATTTAAATAATTTCATTCACATTTATGTTTGCTTATACAACAAAGTCAAGTATTTTCTCTATAATAATTAGTATATGTACTTTTTTCCTTTTTGTACAAGAGTTCTTCTATAAAATACCCTTTAATAATAAAAGAGTTGTTATATTCTTTATTTCTTGAATATAACAACTCTTTCCTCTTTCATTTAGTATTTTAAAAATACAAAAGTTGCTTATCTGTTTTTGTTTTGACTAGTTTCATTTCTGGAATCTCTTGATGCACTGTTTCTCTCTCTGTTGCTATTCTGAGAATTGTTGTAGCTGTTTCTTTCACGATTGCTATTCTGAGAACTATTATTCTCTGAGGTAGTATTTCTTTCTCTATTGCAGTTCTGAGAATCATTGTAACTATTTCTCTCTTTGCTGGAATTCTCTTGACTACTGTTTCTCAAATTGTTTCTTGAAGTGTTCTGCGTACTATTGTTTTGAGAATTTTTCATATTTTTATTCTCCTCGTTTGATGTGTTGTTTTGTTGATTACTGTAATTTTTAGACATAATATTTCCTCCATTAACTTTTTTTTTGTACAAAAATATTATGTACAGTTTTTTTCATTTTATTCTACTCACTTTTTTTACAATTATCTCTCATTTTTCGACATCTTTTTCTTGTTGCGTTTTCTCTTGATATATACTATAATACTAAATGTCGATAGAGTTCACCCTTCAAAGAGAATTCTAATTCGCACACTATATAACCCCTTATTAATTATTTATACTCCCCTCAAGAGGATTTTGTTTGGTTTCCCATTCAAAGTCCTCTTATTTTTTTGTATTTTACAAAATATATAAAAACATGCTTCAGTTTTAGTATTACTATTTTTAAACAACAAAGTGGGCAAGCCCACATCAACTCCCCCTAACCCCTCATGAACGAAGGAATTGCACACTTTGCGTGCCAGATGCGTGTTGCATGCTTTTTGCAACAATACCCCTTACGCATCTGTACACATCCTCGCGGAACATTTTTACTTACTATGAAAGTGTTATCGATAGATATACAGTTGATTTGTGCTTGCACAAAAACCAACTGCTATATCTATCG
>JAAVHR010000068.1 GCA_014799595.1 Clostridiales bacterium
GTCGCAGTATTTGTAAAAGCAGGAAAGATTACAACAGAGCAGTATGAGGAGATTACTGGTGAAGCATACAAAGAAACTACATAATATAGCTAATTTGTAAATAGTTGCACTGGTGCAACCAAAACAAAAAATTAAGGCACCCAATTGGGTGTCTTTTTTTATACAAAAAAACAAGAAAGAAGGATGATTTATGAAGAATTATGTGGGAACAAATTTCATTGAAGCAAGAGAAATGACAAGAAGAGTATAACGCTCACAAAGGTTGGAGACTTACAGGAAAGAGTGCAGAAGGTGAAGGTTAATTGCTATGAAGACCGCACAAGGTAATGTAGTTCCGTGGTTAGCAAGTCAAACAGATGTATTGGCAGAAGATTGGGTAATTGTAGAATAGAGAAAGTAAAGGGGGGCTTTGCAAGGTACAAGGTTCCTTTTTAGATTGGAGGAATTTTTATGGCAATTAAAATCAATACAAGACTTGCAAAGTCTGTTAGTTATGGTAGTAAAAGAGAACTCAGTAGTATTAAATACATAGTAATGCATTATACTGGCAACAAAGGTGATACAGCGAAAAATAATGCGAACTACTTTGCAAATGGTAACGCAAGAGCTGCAGGGGCACATTTCTTTGTGGACAAGCAGGGAGAAATCTGGAAGTCTATCAATATGAATCGTATCGCTTGGGCAGTTGGAGGATTCTACAGTAAAAATAACAGTGCAGGATCATACTATCAAAAATGTACAAATACAAACAGTGTGAGCATTGAATTGTGTGATTGCTGCACCGAAACTAACTGGGAACAGATGAAAGCGACAAGACAGCTTGTACAGTATATCCAGAAGAAATGTCCGAATGCCAAAACCATCATCCGCCATTGGGACGTGAATGGAAAACAATGTCCAGCCCCAATGACAGGCACAAATAACAAGAAATGGAAAAGACTACATAGTTTCTTGGTTAATGGGTATCAATTCAAGGCTAAAGTCACGAAAAAGGCTGCTATACGATCGTCTGGAAAAGTAACAGCTGAAAACAAGATTGGTACCGTCAAAAAAGGAACAGTTGTGAAAATCACGAAAGTAGTAGGCAACTGGGGAAGGCTAAAAGAAAAAAGCGAAGCTGGCAAGTATCAATGGATTTCTTTGAAAAAGGTGAAAGAATTATAAGGAGGCTGGAAGTATGATACAGATAAAACAAATAGTATGTGGATTTACTGGTGTTGCAGGAAGCTTTATAGCTTCTTTTTTTGGTGGCTGGAGTACATCTATTAACACATTGATAGGATTTATGATCGTAGATTACATATCTGGCTTAATCGTAGCAGCAGTATTCAAAGTATCAAAGAAGACAGAAACAGGTGCTTTAGAGAGTGGAGCTTGCTGGAAAGGTATATTTAGAAAAATCATGACATTGGTATTGGTGGCAGTAGCCTATAGGCTGGATTTGTTAATCGGAGCTACTTACATAAGAGATACAGTGACAATAGCATTTATTGCGTCAGAAGGTATTTCTATTTTGGAAAATGCTGGTCTTATGGGCTTGCCAATACCAGATGTGTTGATAAATGCTATTGATGTGTTAAAAGAGAAAGTGGAAAAGAAATAGGTAAGCATAGTGATACAGCAATAAAAGCATTAATTGCCTAGGTTGCACCAGTGCAACTTAAAATATCATTCAAAATTTGACTTTTATTAACATAGGTACAAATTGTTAAAACTTGCAAAATGTTAGATAAAAGAAACATGAAAGTAACAAGAAACTCTCAAAACCCTTTAAAATAGAGACTTTAGAATAAGTTCATTTTAAGAAATCCTTAAGACAAGAAGAATTTTATAAAAAATAAGATTTCAAGGACACCAAGAGTTGGTTCAAAATGGACTATATAGTTATTGAATTTTCTTCTGTAGCACCCCAATATTCAGCCATATCATGTAAAGAAGAGTAACCAGTGCTATAAGACTTTTGCAAATACACTATCAATATAGCGGGCAGTTACCACTATATATTTGTTACGCTCCAACTCACGTATTGCATCAATTTCCCTTATTTTTTGTGCAGAGTTGGTGTTGTAATGGAATTGAATGTGTTCCTGAAAATAGGTATATATTTCTTTTTGTAAATTTGACATGGTAAACCATCCCTTCATACTCATATAGTTTAGCCAGCCAAATGTCTGCATTTCTTTACAAGCAAGCTTGCACAAAATGCAGACATTTGTCAGGTCTTTCATAGTAAATTATATTTGGAAAAAAGAAGAAAAGCAAGAAAAATCTCCAAAAACTCAATGTAGAGGTTATAGTCTGTTACTGTTCACGGGTAGTACTTTGTACTTGATGCAAAGTACGTAAGAATAGGTAGTGATAGAGAAGAATCCAGCCTTTCGCTGAAAGCGGACTCTTAATAGGCTGGATTCCGTTACTGTTAGCACCGTAGGTGTGAACAGTAACTATAGTTTGGCTACTGGCAGACTTACCACTGCATCCAGACCATCATGGTGGTTGTGTAACAAAATATTTCCTCCCATCTGCTCTGTAATATATTTTACAATATAGAGTCCCAGACCGGAACCTTGTTCCTTGCCGCAATTCCTGCCACGGTAAAATTTGTCAAAAATAAATGGCATATCTTCATCAGGAATACCCATTCCGTAGTCTCGAAAGCTGATTTTGGCATAATCATTTAAACAGGAAATTGTAATATAGATATCTGATTTAGCATACTTTTTGGCATTGTTGATTAAATTTTCTGTAATCTGTATCAGTCTGTTTTTATCTGCCAAAACAAATATTGCAAAATCAGGGATACTTAAGTGTATAGTATTTTGTTCGGCTGTAATTTCATTTACTACTGTTTCTATAAATTTACATAATTCAAATTCTTCTAAACTAATTTTCAATTTATCCAAATCGGCAAGGGAGTGTAAAAATAAATCATTTGTCAGTTTTGAAACTTCATCACATTTTCTCATAAGAATATGTAGATATTTTGCTCTCTTTTCTGGTGTGTTGTCAAGATTCGCTTCCAATCCTTCTGCATAAGCACGAATAGAGGAAATAGGTGTTTTAATGTCATGTGAAAGGGTAGCAATAACTGTTTTGTTATTCTCAATTGCTTCACGCTCACAAGAGCGGGCTTTGGTAATCTCCTGACGCATACTGTCAAATGCCCATGTAAACTGACCAAAGTAATTAGAACGTTCATATTGAAGTGGTAAATTAAAATCTCCTTGGGCTATTTTGGTGGAAAACTTCTCTAGTTTGCTGAAAGGACGTAAAATGAAGAAATATACATATCCAAATACAACTAATAGAAAAATCAAGCTTATTATACATAAGATAAACCATTTACCATTTTTGATTTGTTGCTTATTTGATAAGTGGATGAGTTGCTGTAAATCTGCCGCTTTTTTTTCCGCTTTTTTTGAGTTGCCAGATGCTATCAGTTGTTCAATTTCATTGACTGCTATAATTTGTTCAGCATTCCTATCTTGTGATTTTTCTATATTACCATCGAATATAAAAATTCCTGTAATAAAAATATAGGATATCGCAAAAAGACAAGTTATTTTAAATAATTTACCTTTCATTCCTTCACCTCCAAGATATAGCCTATACCCCAAACAGTTTTGATATACATAGGAGTAGCAGGAGTATCTTCTAACTTTTCTCTCAGCCAGCGGATATGTACAGTCAGTGTGGAGGGTTCGACCGTATGAAATGCTCCCCATACTTCTGACAGCAACTTATCTTTTGATACTGCTGTATTTTTATGTTCACAGAGGCAGGCAAGCAAATCAAATTCACGTAAGGAAAGAGAAATGGACTCTCCATTTTTGGTTACAGTACGGGTGGTGATATTAACAGAAATATCACCAAAAGTCATGACCTTTTCCTGTCCGGTAAAGCCATAAGTCCTTCGGATAAGAGCATTTACTCTTGAAAGGAGTTCTTTCATGGAATAGGGTTTCGGCAGGTAATCATCACCACCAATGTCGAAACCTGTAATGCGGTCAGTTTCACTGGTGCGGGCACTTGCAAAAATAATGGGTATCGTTGTGAACTGACGTAGTTCTTTACAAAATTCAAATCCTGTTTGAACAGGTAGATTTATATCAAGTAAAATAAGGTGAAAACGATTGTCTGACAGTAAGCGAAAAGCTGTTTCGCTATCAGGAGCACATGTAACACAATAACCATAGTTTTCAAGCATATCAGAAACAATCATAGATAAATCTTCGTCGTCATCTATAATAAGAATTTGTTTTTGGGGCATTCCTATACACCTCTTTATTGTTTAATTTAATAGGCTTATTTTATCATTATTAAATAGATAATACAAGGATACTTAGTAATAAGTAGTTGCAGAAACGTAACAGTTCAGCCGAGGGCTGACCTGTTACGGAATGGGGCAAGCTTCGCATATAAATTGCCCCATTCCCTTCCTGTTTTATTCTTTTATACGGTTTGCACAGCGGAGTGTGCAGACCTACCTGAACTGTTACGCAGGAACGACATTGTTATGAGTATATGCTATAATTGGAGTGTAACTCTGGTAATTAGAAAAATTATGAAGGGAGTAATGAGGGAATGATATCACATGTTCATAAAGAAAATCTTATGGAATTATCCAATAATATTAGTGAGGCAATAAGATACATAACAGAATATAGCAGTAAAACTCCAAATTTTCTAAAATATTTAATTATTATGAAGAAAAATATACAAATATGTATAGAATGCAATTATGATGGAATAGAAGAACTGAGCAGATATTTATGTGAAGATTGGAAACAGTTGTTTAAAGAAAATGATGGAATAGAAAGCTGGTATATTCCTATTGATAATATTGATTTAAAGGCTTGCACAAATATCATGCTGGAAGATTGTTTGGAAAAGATAGATAGACTGTTGAATGTAAACTTTTTTATAAAAAGAAAATGGTATAGTGAAAAAGAATTGATGGATATGGGTGAAAGTTTTTATCAATACAAAAAAATTGGAATAGCATAATAAATGATATACAGAAAAAGAATGGTTCTATAAAATCACCAATAACACAAATACCAAATGATATTTGGATGTTTGCAAAATATTTTTTATGTATTGCATCAACAGATGAAATACTAAAAAAATGGTTTTTTAGTGATATACCAGCATTTGGATACATTTCTCCTGTTGAGATGACAAAACTTGAGAATGGGAATGACATTTTAAGGACTTTTTTAGTGAATACACATTTGTTATAAAGAAAAGAGTTATAGAACAATAATTACCAAAACGTCCTCTAAAATAACCAATATTGCAGGGCAACAGCATTTACTTTTTTGAAAAAGAGAGATAAAATAAGTAGCATGGAGATAAAAAAATTAAAAGAAGAAATTAAAAATATAAGTGAGCCAAGATGGACACAGTATGGAAATATCCGTCATAAGCTTGAAGACATCATAATCATTGGGTTGTGCACTATAATCTGTGGAGGAGAAGATTTTGCCGATATGGAGGAATTCGGTAAAAGTCGTAAAGAATACCTTGCGAAATTTCTTGAACTTCCAAACGGTATACCAGATAGTGATACTTTTAGGAGGGTGTTTGAAAAACTGAATCCGTCTGAACTTTCTTCATGCCTTTTAAACTGGATATCTGTGGAAAGGGAAAGCCGAAGTGTAGTGGCAATAGACGGCAAAACCATACGTGGCAGTGGAAATTCCCAGCATAAGGCATACCATGTCATCAGTGCATTTGTTGCTGAGAACCAGATTACTTTGGGGGAACTGACCGTGGAAGAAAAAACAAATGAGATTACGGCAGTTCCTGAACTTCTTGATTTAATAGATGTAGAAGATTCCATTGTAACAGCAGATGCCATGAGCTGCCAGAAAAAGATTGTCGAAAAAATAACAGATGCAAAGGCAGATTACACAATAGGGTTAAAGCAGAACCAGCCAGCCCTGTATAAGGATTGTGAGGAATACTTCCAGGCATTTTCATGGGAACTACCGTCTGTAACCACGCAGGAGAAAGGGCATGGACGGGTAGAAAAGAGGGAATACCGCCTCCTTAATGACCTTTCGTGGCTGGAACAGGCAGAAGAATGGCGTGGCTTAAAAGGAATTGGAATGGTAAAATCGACGATAGTGGAAAAAAAGGAAAACCGCCAGTTTACAAGATATTTTATCACATCGCTGACAGATATCGATGAATTTGCAGATGTCGTGAGGAAACACTGGTCTATAGAAAACCAGCTCCACTGGTGTCTTGATGTAATATTCCGTGAGGATGCATCAAGGGCAAGGAAGGACAATTCACCGCTTAATCTTAATATACTTC